>JAATGW010000333.1 GCA_015654495.1 Chitinophagales bacterium | reverse complement strand
GGCGTTGCGAATCCGGGCTAACGATTACGGATACACTGCTTCCATCTTTTGCCGGAGCCTGGTAACCCGGGTCATCAACTGCAAAACCTTTTGGAGGCAATTCATAGCCTGTCGGTTCAGCCAGTTTTACTTCTTCACCATTTGCATTTGTGAGTGTATCTGTGATGGGATTGAATGCAATCGTACCTGCTATCGCCATCGCCGTTACAACTTCAGGTGAAGCAACAAAAGCATGTGTGCTGGCAAGACCGTCGTTCCTTTTTGCAAAATTTCTGTTGAATGAAGTGATGATCGTATTTTTCCTTGTAGGGTCATCAATATGACGCGCCCACTGCCCGATACAGGGCCCGCAGGCATTTGCCAGAACTACACCTCCGACTTCTTCAAACTGACGGATAAAGCCGTCGCGCTCGATTGTGAAGCGTACCTGCTCACTGCCAGGGGTAATCGTAAATTCAGAGTTTGCTTTTAAGCCTTTACTTACAGCATCTTTTACAATAGAAGCAGAGCGGCTGATGTCTTCATAAGATGAATTGGTGCAACTGCCGATCAGGGCGACTTCCAGTTTTGCAGGCCAGCCATTTTTTTCAACTGCTGCTTTGATTGCGGAAACAGGAGTAGCAAGGTCAGGCGTGAAGGGTCCGTTCACATAAGGTTCCAGCTGACCGAGATCCAGCTCAAGCACCTGGTCGTAGAAAGAAGACGGATCTGCATAAACTTCTGGATCGGGACGTAAGTGTTCTTTAACACCGTCAGCCAGCGCAGCCACTTCCGCTCTTTCAGTTGATTTTAAATAGGCGGCCATTTTTTCATCATATGCGAAAATGGAGCAGGTAGCCCCGATTTCTGCACCCATATTACAAATGGTTCCTTTTCCTGTTGCACTTAGGCTGTCTGCGCCATCACCAAAATACTCCACAATGGCTCCGGTGCCGCCTTTTACTGTGAGTTGACCTGCAACCCAGAGTATAATATCTTTCGCTGAAGTCCAGCCACTCATCTTCCCCGTAAGTTTTACACCAATCAGTTTTGGCATTTTTAATTCCCAGGGAAGCCCGGCCATAACATCAACTGCATCCGCGCCACCAACACCGATCGCTACCATTCCCAGACCGCCCGCGTTTGGTGTGTGGGAATCCGTTCCGATCATCATACCTCCAGGGAATGCATAATTTTCCAGAACCACCTGGTGGATAATTCCCGCACCCGCACGCCAGAAGCCAATACCGTATTTATTTGAAATAGAAGCAAGAAAATCATACACTTCTCTGTTCACTTCAAGAGCCGTCTTCAGATCTTCAACCGCACCTGTTTTTGCCTGGATCAGGTGATCACAGTGTACTGTGCTTGGCACCGCAACTTTATCGCGTCCGCAGGTCATAAACTGTAATAATGCCATCTGCGCTGTTGCGTCCTGCATCGCCACCCTGTCAGGTGCAAAATCCACATAATCGGAGCCTCTTTCATAAGCCCTTGACGCCGGCTGGTGCAAATGAGCGTATAATATTTTTTCGGCTAGTGTTAAAGGCTTGCCAACAATCTGCCTGGCAGCCGCAATTTTTCCGGGAAGTTCAGCGTACAATTTTCTAATGAGATCGAGATCGAAAACCATGGGTTACAATTTTTTATATACGAAGATCGGGTACCCGCCGGCTCAGATGGGAGTGTAAAATGACATTGAACAAAGCGGGCTGAAAAGTGATGCGAATGTAAAGAAAAGACTATGGGCTACCAAGCGTTCGTTAAATAAAAAAGGAATAACTAAATTTGAATTATGAACCGGTTTAAGCACTTTATAGAATGGCAGGCTTTCGGGGTATGCACCCGGATCGGTGAAATCATGGGAATATCCACACTCACTATCAGGAAATATTTTATCTATATTTCATTCATTACAATGGGTTCTCCCGTAATCTTGTATGTATTTCTGGCCTTCTGGATGAATATTAAGAATTATATTACCAAGGCAAGGAGAAACCCGTTGCGGTATTTGTAGTAGCCAGACTCAATTATAACCGGTGTTTGAATTCAATTTCGACCATACTGATTTTGTATCGCTGCTGAAGGATTTTGCTATGCAGCTGAATCTGAAAATGGATGGTGACACCCTCTATTTTCCGCCGGCACAAGGCCAGGGTTTCTTTACAGCCTATAATCTGCCGAATGGCCTCAGCATTCTCATTTCGAGCAACTGCGTTGAATTCGATAGTTATCTACATCGTAAGCCAGCTCACGAACTTCATTATATTCTGAATTTTGATGAACTCTTCATAAAACACCATTATATGGAGATCATCAATTCCTATAAGGCTGAATATCCAGCACCTTTTTTTTCAGGAGTGGTTCTCAACTCTACACTTTTTGATAAGGTAACAATCAGCAGCCGTGGGAATGGAATGAGAATAATAAAATGCATGTTCGATGCAAGGTGGATGTCCAAATACCTTGGAATTGATAAGGACGATGAGATGCTCAGGAAGTATCTTTCATTGAGGGCAAGAAATCTGAATTTCGAACCCATGGATGCAGAGTACAGGATGCTGGTCAATGAAATATTTCAACTCGATCCGCAGAACCCGCTGTTTAACACTATTACGGAAAACCGCATTATGATGCTCATTGAGCTCTTTTTTATGCGGACCTATAACCGTTCAACAGACCTCAAGCCCCTCCGTTTTAATGAAAAAGATATTTTCCGACTGATGGAAATTGAAAGCTCCCTGGTACATGATTTCTCAAAAGCTCCACCAACAGTGGAAGAGCTGGCCGAAAAACATACCATCGGGGTGTCTAAACTCAAACGCCAGTTTAAATTAATCTATGGTAAGCCGGTATATGAATACTACCAGAAATACCGGATGGAAAAAGCAAAGCAGTTACTTCTTTCAGGTCAGTTTGCTGTTAAGGAAGTAGGGTACAGATTGGGATACCAGAACCTTAGCAATTTTGCCAGCGCATTCAAGAAAGAGTTTGGAGTACTGCCAAGCGACCTGAAAAAAAACTGATAAACGGTTATTATCACCTTGCAGTTTGGTACCCATGCTGGCTTAATTGCCTAATTTTGAGATATTTTCCTTAACACGAAAAATCAATCCACTTGATCAGGTTCCGATATGCAATCTCCACTTTCCCGAATTTTCTCAGTGAGATGGCGAAACAATTGCATACTACCGTCGAGAATAACACACTTTACCTGCCTGAATTTATTGGAAAGGGCTATCTGAAATCAATTGATCTTCCAAACGGTTTGCAGGCGCTGGTCGGCGACTTCACGCTTAACCAGGATCTGTTGATAGAAAGGTCAAAGAACAATATGGAGTTCTATGTTTTTATCTGCGACCGGGTTACCAATAACAGAAAATTATATGTTGATGTTGACCAGGACCGGATGGAAAGTGCCGGAACTGAAGTGGCCGCGATGTACCTGCTCAGTTTTCTTTCCGATCTCAATCAGTTTGCAACAGCGGGGACCAGTTTATCATCCATACGTGTAATCATCAGCAGAGAATGGCTTGCGCGGTATCTGAAAATAGATCAGCTTGACAATGTGTTGCAGCGATATCTTTCACTCAAAGCAAAAAGTATACATATACGGGAGATGGATTTTGAAACCCGGATCCTGATGAATGATATCCTGAATCCTGCAGATATTTCACCCGTTGGCACTGCCTATGTTCAGAATCGGATCATGATGATGGTTGAGAATTTTTTTGCATGGATGTATGATCAGCTTTCTGTTATGGAAATGCAGATACATATGACCCGGGAAGAAATCGACCAGATTATGAAGGTTGAAGAATCGCTTACAGCCGATCTTTCAAATGCTCCTACTATAAAACAGTTGTCGGTGCAGGCAGCCATGAGCCCGTCAAAACTTAAGAAACAGTTTAAAGATGTGTATGGTTTGCCGATCTATGAGTACTATCAGAAAAAACGAATGGAAAAAGCCCGTGAGCTTTTGCTCGAAGGGAACAGAACAATAAAAGCTGTCGGCCGCGAATTAGGTTTTTCCAATCTCAGCAACTTCTCCGTTGCATTTAAAAAAGAACATCATTTACTTCCAAGTGAGTTACTGAAAGCGAGAGAGCTTCACCAGTAGTTTTCAACAGAATTCAGGCCGTTTTTTGTCAAAGTAGTTTCCCTCTTTTTTTATTTTATTGTAGTTTTTTTTAGCGATCGGCTAAATACTGAAATACAAATGTTTAACTGTTATCCTTGCTAAATCGATGAGAGTGAACATCGTATCCGGGTAGTTTTTTACCCATTGTTGGCACCGGTTTGTCTTTTCTAGCATTGTATTTGTAAATACAATACATCTTCTATGAAAACCAGTGGGAAGGTTCGGCTAAGGCTCTTATCCCGCCTTCCCTTTTTTCAAATCCTATGAATTCCGTTTTATGTATCCTTCAATGCCAGGTCTAGTACAAGCTCAACCGGTTTGTGCAACCAGGGCAAAATTGGGTAGGCTTTGGTTCCCGTTTTTAATTTCCACCATCTGTGTTAACCATTCCTATGAAAATTTGTCTTTGCGATCCCTGATCCTGACGGTCCTGCCACCACCTGGAAATAAAAAACTGTCCGCCACAGGCGGACTTTTTTAATGAAGTACGAAGTACGAAGGCCGAAGGCTGAAGTATTAAGTGAGTAGTGTTTAGTGCTTAGTTGAATTGGAGTGGAAGTTTAAGGTTAAAAGGGAGTGTAAAGTAAAAATGCAGTCACCATGAGTTTTCAACTTTTTAAAGAACTTCTAACCCTGATCAATTGTTCCAGTAGCCCTTCCAGGAGATCCAATCTGAGCATATTGGCGCCGTCGCTTTTAGCGATTGCCGGATTGGGATGAGTTTCTATAAATAATCCGTCCGCGCCAGTTGCAATGGCCGCTTTTGCAATTGTGGAAATCATTTCAGGATTACCTCCCGTAACGCCGCTGGTTTGATTTGGTTGTTGTAATGAGTGCGTGCAGTCCATTACGACAGGATATCCGAACTCCCGCATTATCGGAATATTCCGGAAATCCACAACAAGGTCCTGGTACCCGAATGTGGTGCCTCTTTCTGTAAGCATTATCTTTTCATTTCCGGCATTCTTTATTTTATCAACTGCAAAACGCATTGCAGCGCCACTCAGAAACTGGCCTTTTTTCACATTTACCACTTTCCCGGTTTCCGCTGCTGCAATGAGCAGGTCAGTCTGCCTGCATAAAAATGCGGGTATCTGTAAAATATCGGCAAATGCAGCAGCAGGAGCAGCTTCATCATGTGCATGAATATCCGTTGTTACAGGTAGCTGAAAATGTTCACCCGCTTTTTTAAGAATATGCAATGCCGGATCATCACCAATGCCCGTAAAGGAACCTGCACTTGTGCGGTTTGCTTTTCTGTAAGAAGCCTTAAAAATATAAGGCAGCTCCAGCCTTTTACAAATGGAAGAAACTTTGTCCGCCACTTCCATAACCAGTTCTTCGCTTTCTATAACACAGGGCCCGGCAATAAGGAAAAAATTATCCGGGTTGTACGACTGATTCTTAAAAAGATCTGCTAAAAATGATTGCATGCGCAAATATAACGACAATGGTTAAAGCATGGCGGAACCCATGTTCAGGATCCAACTGATTTTTCCAATCGGTCCTTTTCCTTAGGTTTGCGAACTCAATCGCATTTGAATATGATTAAAGAAAAAATTCTTGTAATAGGTGCTTCAGGTCAGATAGGAGTGGAACTCACTTTAGCTCTCAGAAATATTTATGGTGGTGCGAATGTAGTGGCATCTGACCTTCGGGAACAGAATCCATTACTCGAAGGTACCGGCCCATATGTTAGTCTGGATGTGATGAACAAGGAGATGCTGCATGTACAGGTAATCCGGCAGAATATCACACAGATTTATCTGCTTGCTGCGATACTTTCGGCTACCGGCGAAAAAAATCCGCCTCTGGCCTGGCATCTGAATATGCAGGGATTGCTCAATGTGCTTGATATTGCCCGTGAAGAAAAATTAAAAAAAGTGTACTGGCCCAGCAGCATTGCCGTTTTCGGGCCCACCTCACCACGTATAATGTGCCCCCAGCAAACGATTATCGAACCTACAACTGTGTATGGGATCAGTAAATATGCCGGCGAATTCTGGTGCAATTATTTTTATCAGCGCTACCAGGTAGATGTGAGAAGTCTGCGTTATCCCGGCCTGATCAGTTATAAATCCTCACCCGGCGGCGGCACAACAGACTATGCTATTGAAATTTTTCATGAAGCACTCGACGAAAAAAAATACAGCAGCTTTCTGAAAAAAGATACCTACCTGCCGATGATGTATATGCCCGATGCAATCCGTGCCACGATTGAGCTGATGGAAGCCCCCGCCGAAAAATTATCTGTCAGAACATCCTATAATATTTCCGGGATGAGTTTTTCTCCTGATGAAATTGCAACGGAAATAAAAAAGCATATACCGGATTTTGAAATTAGCTATTCTCCTGATTATCGTCAGAAAATTGCTGATAGCTGGCCGCAAAGCATTGATGACAGTGTAGCCCGCAACGATTGGGGCTGGAAGCCTCAGTATGATCTCGCTGCCATGACAAAAGAGATGCTGGAAAATCTCAAGAGCACAAATTTTACAGCCTGATCAAAAGGATGGCCTTTGATTTACTGAATGTTACAATCGTTAATCCGAATGATAAAGAGGAATTAGCCCTTACATTGAATACGAGGAAAAGCAAATTTAACAGGGCAGGTCTGGAAGAATTCGGAAAATTTTCAGGTATGAATACACGCCGGATAAGTGGAGTATTCGACCGGTTCCTGAAAAACAAAAAGAAAGCTGAAGAACTTATAGAGATGGCGTTCCTCTCTGACGAATACAAGGAAAAATACAGGAAGATTTTGTCTGAACGTTATAACCGCCTCTATTCCTGAAATAATTTTTTGATGCCGGTTTTCGTTTAATTATCTTAGAAGCCATGCTGGTCCGGATTTCAGCTATAATATCATTCACGCTGTTGATTTTGCTGCAATATGGCAAAATAAGTAATTATCTTTTTTGTGAGTGGCAGGCCAGCTATGCACAGCAATTACCAGACTGTAACTGTACATGGATTCTCGATGGTGTTTTTGATGGCGACAACCATTCTGCAGCAGCCCTAACGGTTTCAAAAGAAAAATCTTCAGACTACGTTGTTAACATCAGCTTCTCATTATCACAACCCGATCAACGGATAATTTCTGCTTTCCCTTTTCCTGAATCTTCAGCCTGCGCTGTTGGTTTTGGTCAGCTTTCACTTCGTCCTCCGATTTCATAGTCAACGCAAATTACTGTCAGCACCCTTCGGCTATGCCGGGAGGTGAGTTTCGCATTTATTAAATAAACAAATTATGAAAATCATATTCATATGGGCTGTAATCAGCCTTACGATCAATATTACAATCGTATCTGCTCAGGATCAACTTTATTATCAGAAAGTTTCAGATGCCAATCGGGTTGAAATGCTTTTAGGAAAATGCAGTCCTGCTGCGCTTAAGCAGGAACCCTTTGCATCATGGTATTTCCCTTCATGGCAGGATTATAGGGTTGATACTGCTACCTGCAATTTTATCAGGCCATTGCTGGCCGATAAAACCCTCCTTCTTTTTATGGGCACCTGGTGCGGGGATAGTCGCCGCGAAGTTCCGCGCATGCTCAAGATGCTTGAATGCTGCAATTTTCCTTTTGAAAAGCTGCAACTGATTATGGTCAGCAATGCCGACAGTTCCTACAAGCAAAGCCCATTGCACGAGGAGCGGGGTCGGAATATTGTTCGCGTGCCGACGCTGATCATTCTTAAGGATGGGATCGAAACGGGTAGGATCATTGAATTCCCGGTAATGACCCTTGAAAAAGACCTGCTGGCGATTTTAAAGAAGGACGGGTATACGCCAAATTACAGCAACAGAACAGTGGAGGGTAAGTAGATACCGCGGGTTGTGATTTTTTATTTCCTCTATCGGAGAAAGGTTAAAAAATTCAGACTTTGATTTTTCATTAGGTCATAGCAGCAGAAAAAGTTATTTTTAAGGCTAATTATGCGTGTATTGTTTATTGTTTTTTTTCTGCTGACTTCGGGTGGATTATTCGCACAACAGACAAAGATTAGTTCAAAAACATATCGGGCAACTCTCCACCGGGCGGACAGTCTTCCAATTACATTTCTGATTCAAACAAGCGAGAAAAAAGGGAAACCGGTTTGGTATATCCGTAATGCCGGAGAAAGACTGGAGATATCTGATATCAGGATTAAAGGTGACAGCCTCCTGCTCGAAATGCCTTTTTTTGAGTCAGGATTTTCTCTGAAAAAAAATAGTGATCAGGGATACTCGGGCACATGGAGCCGGGCAACGAGCACACAAACCTGGGTGATGCCGGTTCTGATTGAACCAACATCAGCAAGATTTACTCCTCCTGCAGGAAATGCAACAAAGCAAGTCAGTGGAAGGTGGCGGGTTGTTTTTACACGTCCAAATGGTGCATCACGGCCAGCCATAGCCGAATTTAAACAATCGGGTAATAAAGTCACCGGAACATTTCTGACTCCAAGCGGCGACTATCGATATCTTGATGGGATTGTGAGTAAGGACAGCTTACTGCTTTCCACCTTTGACGGAAGCCATGCCTATTTTTTCAGTGCGAAAATCATTTCCGGAAACAGGATTGAAAATGGTGTTTATGCATCCGGGCCTGTAAATAAAGAAACCTGGGTTGCGGAAAAAGATCCTTCCGCAGTCCTTGATGCAAGTGATGTGAGTATGTATCTGAAAGACGGGGCTGATAGTCTTGATTTCAGGTTTCCTGATATCGACAGCAATATGTTGTCGATTACTGATCCGAGATTTAAGAACAAAGTTGTGGTTGTCCAGATTATGGGTTCATGGTGCCCGAATTGCATGGATGAAACCGCATTTATGAGTGGTTACTATGATATAAATAAACAACGCGGACTTGAAATTGTGGCTCTTGCCTATGAATATGGTTCTGATTTTTACAGATCGCAACGCACACTTAGAAAATTCAGAGACAAATTCAATGTTAAATACCCGATGCTGATCACCGGAGTAACCACAACTGATAGTTTGCGCACAGAAAAAACATTGCCTCAGCTTACTCCTATCAAAGTTTTTCCATCAACAATTTTTCTGGATAAAAAAGGTGTGGTCAGAAAAGTGCATACAGGATTTTACGGCCCGGGTACGGGTGAACACTATATCACTTTCAAAAAAGAATTTGAAGGAATTGTAGACGAATTGCTGAAGGAATAATTCTCCGGAAAATAAGAATACTATCTTAGATCTGCTTAAAGCTTTCAGCGGGTATCAATGACAGAATCTGTTCCAGGTATTTCTGATCGGTTTCATCATAGTGGTTTAAATATTCACTATCGGCATCGAGTACACCTATTACCTTATTTTCAAAAAATACAGGCACAACAATTTCACTTTTTGAGAAACTGCTACAGGCAATATGCCCGGGAAATTGTTCAACGTCAGCAACAATTAATGTCTGTTCTTTAGCCCAGGCGCTTCCGCATACACCGCGTCCTTTCTTAATCCTTGTACAGGCAACCGGGCCCTGGAATGGACCAAGCACGAGCTCGTTTTCTCTTACCAGATAAAAGCCCATCCACCACCATTTGAATTGTTCTTTCAGCGCTGCAGTAATATTTCCAAGATTGGCAATCAGGTCGTTTTCGCCTTCGAGCAAACCCTGTATCTGAGGAATGATTTCAAGGTATTGTTCTTCTTTTGTACCTGTGATTATATGGAGGTCTTCTGCCATTTTGCAAAGTTACAATTCAGAATAATCTTTCTTAATAGATTTTATTCTCTCTCATTATTGAAAAACCCTCACATAATCTTCTTCCATCCTCACCGGCCAGATAGTAGTATCAACACCTTTTGCTCCGCCCCAGTTTCCGCCGGCTGCAACATTGAGCAACAGATGCATTTTGTTGTCAAATGGCCATGCTTCATATCCCGATTTTTCATTCTGAAAATTGAAATAAGTATTTCCATCCATTCCTATTTTCACATAATCAGCATTCCATTCTACTTCATAAACATGAAATGCGCTAGAGCAATCCTTTACATTGATATTTGCCGTTTTTTGGGTGCCAATGGAATGATAATATTTTTTGCAATGTATTGATCCATGAATTTTTCCCTGGTCATAACCTACATGTTCCATAATATCAATTTCACCATCATCAGGCCATTTGAATGGCTTTGTTGAAGCCAGCATCCAGATAGCCGGCCAGGTACCAATGCCGGAAGGCAGCTTTGCCCGCACCTGGATTTTTCCATATTTCCAATCACCTTTTCCCTTGCTGATCAGCCTCGCAGAAGTATAATCCCTGCCAAGCCATTTTTCTTTATGTGCTTCAATAATGAGAACACCGTTTTCTACTCTCGCATTTTTTGTTCTTGCATTGGTGTAGTACTGCAGTTCATTATTTCCCCAACCGCTACCACCTATATCATAGTTCCATTTTGTAGAGTCGGGAAGCCCGTTTTTATTAAACTCATCAGACCATACAAGTTTTAGCGAATTCGAATCTGTTCCAGGTTTCCTGGTGCCGGATACTAATGCCATAAAAACAAGTAAGGATGCCATTACAAAGGGTAACTTCAGTTTTTTCATATGACAGCTTTGAGGAAAGTTAATAAATGCTTTGCGTTTGCAGGTTTTGGGGTGAAAAAAACTTTCAATAAAAATAAAGCAGTGCGATGTGTTGTTAAAAAAACGCAGCGGTTAAATCATCAGATAAAATTCTTCCTGCAGAAGTGAAGCAGGTTTGAAGACAACAATTTTTGAAAGCGTTCACTTACACTTGATGATGATTGAACACTACCAGGCGGAGGAACTGGAAATATTTTTTCTTTTCTGCAGGATGTAAATACTGAAGTGACCTTTACCGGAAAATAATATTTCAGGTAAGATTTGCAGAGCCGCGATTTTGGCATAATTGATTTGCAAAAGAAATCCCTGTTGACGACTATGCGTAGATGTTACGCAGATGGAATAAAATAAACAGCCTGCCTATTGTAACAACGCTATGTTGACAATAAATTCTTGCCTTAATGTTTATGGACAAAATGAACAAGGGAAAAACACCGATATACTGGAGAAAAAAACGTTTTGTATTGAGGTTTTTCACTTGCACAGTTCCCTGTTAGTGGTGGGATGACGATTTTCATTAATATCAGATAATCAAATAGTTGCGGAAAATACTGCAGTATTCGAGTACTTTCCACAAATCTTTCTAAAGTCGAATCTTAATATAGTAAAAACGATTTAGCATATTAAATATCATGCCTATTTGATTGATCTGTCTTGGAGATGTGAATTTATTACAGGTATATTTGAATCAACATCTAATCGGCTAACTTTTCTTGATTTACCGATAGGTTTCTGCTCAATAATACGAAACACCAATCCTTCGAATTTCCAAACAGTTACTGCCATTATTTTTGAAGCGTTCTGAATTAAATCTATTTCCGATCGAGGTTCAAATTTGAATAGCCAATCTCTTTCGATTCGTCGTCAATTTGAAAAGGGAGAACCATGTCTTCAACTGCAAAAAACCACAACTAACCATGAGAATTTTCATCTTGATTTTGCTTGTTGGGGGATTTAATTCGTTATCTGCGCAGGAGGCAGACTCAACCTTGATTCAATTGGCACAGGTGCCGGAGAATTTTACCAGGAAAATGGAGTCAAGAATTGAGAAAGTAGAATCGGAAATCGTCGGCAAGTCAGAAAAATACTTGCGAAAGTTTCAGAAACAGGAGAAAGAATTAAGAAGAAAACTTGAGTCAGTGGATTCTCTTACTGCAACTGAAATGTTCCATGACATTGATGAAAAATACAACGAACTGAAAAACAAACTTCGCGGATCGACACCAGAACTTAAAAAATTAAATAACAATTATATCCCTTTACTTGATTCGATCGAAACTTCCTTGAATTTTTTAAATATTTCTGGCACTTCTGAAATACTAAAATCAAAAGAAGCAACTCAGGTTAAAGATGCGATAGAAAGTATTAATTCTGTTAGAAGTAAACTAGGCCAAGCAGAGGACATAAGAAAATTCGTTCAAGAAAGAAAAGGGTTATTACTTGAGAAATTTTCAGAACTGGGAATGGTTAAAGAACTTAGAAAATATCAAAAGGAATTCTTTTACTATCAAGCGACTATTAAAAATCTTAAAGAGTCGTTGAACGATCCTGATAGAATGGTTTCAACTGCTCTAACAATTCTTCAGAAGATTCCGGCATTCCAAAAGTTTTTTGCAAAAAATTCCCAACTGGCCTCATTGTTTGCTTTACCAGGTAGCTACAATAGTGCGTCTTCTGCAACCCTGAATGGTATGCAAACCCGAAGCCAGACCCAAGCTCTACTACAACAGCGCTTTGGATCCGGAGCAAATATCAGTCAATCAATAAATTCATCAATTCAACAGGGTCAGGCCCAACTGGCACAACTTCAAGGTCGACTTAATTTGCCTGGTGCCGGAGCTGAGCTCGAGATGCCGAATTTTAAGCCAAATATGGAGAAAGCGAAAACATTTAGAAAGAGGCTAGAGGTTGGAGCAAACATGCAAAGCGTTCGAACCAATGGATTCTTCCCCGCCACTTCAGATTTTTGTTTTTTTATTGGTTATAAACTTAATGATAAAGCTACGACTGGAATTGGGTTATCATATAAAATTGGGTGGGGCGAAGATATTAGAAATATTGATATCACACACCAGGGTGTAGGCATCCGGACTTTCATTGATTATCAAATTAAAGAAAGCTTTTTTATTACAGGTGGCGCGGAGATGAATTACCGAAGTCAAATCAGGGAATTTAATCAGTTGGATGACATTACGGCCTGGCAAAAATCTGCATTAATTGGCATTACCAAGAAGTATAGTGTCGCAAAGAAAGTAAACGGAAATATTCAATTGCTTTTTGACTTGCTATATAATCAACAAGTGCCCAAAACAAAATTTTTTCTTTTTCGATTAGGCTACAATCTTAAATAATTACCAACAACTACAGAATATGAGAAGACTGATGAGAATAACTGTTCTTACAATTTGGTTGATTGTTCAATTTACGGGGAATATTTCAGCACAAGAGAATCCGGGGAACTTTGCAAAGATGACAGACTTTCTTCCGCCATCACCCAATGCGGCTGCTATAGGGAAGTTTGGTGGAATTGCTGTTAATCAAAATAATGGTATGGCCAATATTTCTATTCCACTTATTTCTTTTAGAAGTTATCAATTGGCATTAAATACCTCACTTCAGTACACAAGTGGTGGGATAAAAGTAGAAGATATTGCCTCGAGAGTAGGAATGGGATGGTCTTTAAATGCTGGCGGTGTAATTAATCGTACAGTTATGGGAGTTGCAGACGAATATGCTTTGAACAACAACCTTATTGCTTCACCTAATATTGCGAGTAGGGCATTCTACGATCTCATAGAACCAATGACAACAGCAAATGGAGTAAGTGGCTATGATGGACAGGCGGATATATTCTCTTTTAATTTCAATGGGTACGCCGGCCGTTTCATACTTGATGAAGACTTAAATATTAGGCAGATTCCGCATTCAAATTTAAAAATTGAAAAGCAATTTTTCCAACCTGACTGGACTTTCTGCATTACTACTCCTGATGGAGTTAAATATTATTTCGGAGGAGACTTAGCGACAGAAAAAAGCAAACGTGTGAATGATCTGAATTGTACAAAAAATTACAGCGCGTTTATTTCAACAGCATGGTATTTGAAATCTGTAGTTCATCCACTCGGAGATCAATTAACTTTTGCATACAGTTCATGGACATTTCAATATTTTAATGGAAGAAATCAAACTCATTACTTTACACCGCCCGCTCCGGCTTGCCCCGCCGGAGATTGTCCTACGTTACCTTATGTAGATTGTTATAATGATTTGCAGGTTCAAAGTGTTTTATTAGAGGAAATTCAGAGTTCTAGTCACGGGAAATTGAAGTTTTACTATGCTAGTCGAACAGATTGCAATGATAAAAAATTAAGTAGAATAGAACTAATTGATTCAAAAAGAAATGCAATTATAGAAGCTTATAACTTGACCTACACTAACTACGCAAACAAAATACTTTATCTGACAACAGTTTCTCAGATATCTTCTACAATTTTAAAGGGGAAAGAATACCAATTGCTATATCATACTCCTTCAACTCGACCTGTTATAAATTCAAAAAGCCAAGATCATTGGGGTTATTTTAACAATAAAACTAATTCGACTCTCGTACCATTACCGTCCGACCCAGCACTTCAAATTAAGTTTCCTTTAGCAAATGCTGATCGCTCCACAGATTTCAACTATACAGTTTGTGGTATGTTAACCACCATAATTTATCCGACGGGAGGAAAGGATGTAATTACTTATGAGCCAAATACATTCTGGAATACTTCAACATTACAAAATGAAGTTACTGGTGGTGTTCGAGTTGCATCAATAAGTACAGAAGACGGAAGTGGAGTTGCAATGCTAAAAAAGTACTACTATGAAGATCCTGCATTTCCTGGTAAATCTTCTGCTGCAAGTGTGGCTACTCCAATCTATATGAAAGAATTTCGAACTCGAAAACGTTGTGATACGATAGTGTCATGGGCGTACTGTACAATGCTTGCATTACATTCTTATTCACTAAATACTCTTTTCAATTATTCCTCTAATCCAATCAGTTACGCCTTTGTAATAGAAGGACATGGCACCAATTTTCAGAATGGTGGAATTCTTTATAAGTTTCAAACAAATCAGGATACGAAAGGCCAGATTCTTGCGAACGAGGAAATACTGAATGCACCTTTTAGTAATACAGGCTTCCAGAATGGACAGTTATTGGAAATTTATGAATTTGCTGGCTTACCAAATCCCTCAGCCCCTACACACAAAGCAGTAAAACGAACAGTCAATGTTTATAAAGTTGAAACGCGAAAGGCAAGTTCTAGAGTTAATTGGATTGTGAATAGAAAATTTCCCGACGATGCTCCACAAACTGTAGTAGGTGGACCTACACCACCTACGGACTTAGAATTGGAAACAATCGATGTAATGAGGTATTATTTAGACACAAAATGGATGTTTATTGAATCAACGACGGAGTCGACATATGACCAAAATGGATTGAATCCGGTGATAACACAGACAAATTTCTTTTATGATAATGAAAACAATCTAATGCTAACACGGACGGAAAAGAATGATAGCAAAGGACAGACTGATAACGTCAATATGACCTACCCTCATGACTATTCAGGTGATGCTACCTATGATGCGATGGTTTTGAGGAATATAATTAACCCTATAGTTCAATTTTCTACTCTTGAGACTATTTCTTCTACGACGACAACGACATCTGTATCCAAAACAAATTATGCGTTAGTTCCAACAACAAATTTTGCTCTGGCTGCCAACGTTGAAAAGAAATATTTGGCTGGAAATTCTGAATCCGAAGGTACATTCGATTTGTATGATGATAAGGGAAATCTGCTACAGTTTACGGGTAAAGATGGACTAGTTACTTCTTATGTTTGGGGTTATGAAAAACGATATCTGATTGCAAGGGTGGTGGGAGCAACATGGAATAATGTGTCAACGAAGATTGACGTCAGTGCCATTCAAACGATTTCGGATGTAACAGAGTTGCAGAATGCCCTGGAGAATTTGAGAACATTAGAAAAAGCACTTGTAACAACTTATACCTATAAGCCACTAGTCGGCGTCAGTTCTGAAAAAGATCCAAGAGGAAATATAAAATATTTCGAGTATGATCCATTGAGTCGCCTTATATTAATCAGAGACAAAGACAAAAATATTCTGAAGAAGATTTGTTATAATTACTATAATCAAACAGAGGAGTATTGTAATATATATTATAGCGAGGCCACAAGCAAGGTTTTTTCTAGGGTTTGTACCCCGCCATTAGTAGGTACTCCTGTAACTTTTTATGTGCCAACAAATTCATTTATCTCAACTATAAGTGCAGCTGATGCACTTGATCAAGCTAATGCTTTTGCTGATGCAAATGGGCAAGCATACGCAAATTTAATGGGCAGCTGTGGCGTTGCGTGTACGGCACCTTCCTGCACTGGAGTTGATAAGAAATGTATTAATGGTTTGTGTGAAACTGGTGTAAAGGTATACACTGGAAGTACACCGCTCGGCGGCCACCTTTGGGACTGTGTTTACCATTATGAGTGGAGTGATGGAACCTGGTCGCCAAATTATACAGAACAATCACCTTCTCCTTGTCAAATCATATAAATATAAAGTATGAAAGAAATTATTTCAATATTATCATTAATGCTTTTAATGACTCAGAATATAAATGCACAAAGTGCAAAAGCCACCGAGCTTGCGCAAAAGATTAGTCAACAAATGACTGACTCATTAAAAATTACAGAACAGGAAAAAAATGGCATTTATGCTGTAAATATTAAGTTGCATAATGAAAAAATGGTTTGGCGATTACGATTTGCGGAAACAGATTCCTTAGCTAAATATTTTCAAATTGTTGAAAATACAAGAGACTCCTTATACAAGTCAGTTCTCCCTCAAGCTAAATATGCAGAGTATATTAAAAGGAAGAATCAGTTTGTAAGAAACTAACATTTTCTATATTCCAAATAGGATTGAATTATGAAAAAAAATATTCCATTAGGGATAAATGGATTTCTATTGTTGAGTCTAGTGCTTTCATTTGTTGAATCGACTGCTCAACCCAAAAATTATGTTAGATCTTGGGATTTGACAGCACCCGAAATGGATCCCAACAATGTATTAAATCTAAATGAAAAGAGTGTAAAGCAAGCCACTCAGTATTTTGATGGCTTAGGAAGAGACTTGCAACTGGTTCTAATGAAGCAGGCTTTTAACAATGGAGCAACGACAGCTACTACTGGTGACCTGGTAAGCTTTAACATGTATGATGAATTTGGGCGAGAATCGGTGAAGTATCCTAGCTATGCATCTACAACTACAACTGGGTTGTATAGATCTAGCACCATCACTCAGCTTACTACAGCAATGGGCCTACAACTGTCGGGCCAAAACGAAACATTTTTATATGGTATAAATACGTTCGGAGGATCTCCTTCCACTAGGTCTGTAAAGGTCATGTTACCAGGAAATAATTGGGCGGGTTCTAATGTTGGTGTCGAATACCAATATTGGTCTAATACCGCTACTGATGAAGTTAGACGTTGGAATGTTACAAATGTTGTTAATGGCTTAGGAACCTTTACAACGCCCGGAACATATTTACCGGGCACTTTATCTAAGATCATAACAAAGGATGAGAATCAAAAGCAGAGCATTGAATTTAATGACAAATCTGGAAATATTATTTTAAAAAAAGTTCAGAAGAATACAACAGTTGATGATG
>JAATGW010000791.1 GCA_015654495.1 Chitinophagales bacterium | reverse complement strand
GGCATTCACAAGCGGACAGGTATACACAGCCCTGAGCCGATGCAGAACTCTTGAAGGAATAATTTTAAAAAAACAACTCAGGCAACAGGATCTGATTTTGAATCAAAGAGTGGTTGCATTTCACGCGGAATATGTAGAGGCGGGAAACTGATGCAATAGGGATAAATAGGCTGTACTTAGCAGATAGCTTTTTCAAAATTTAACTAAAGTCATAACCAGCGTGGTTGGCTAAAGAAAGAGTTCCAGGATTTGCATGAGTTGCTGACGCATCATTTTTATTAAAATTAACTCTCATTTCTTTCCGGATTTCCGGCTTAGCGGCTATTCTCTTTTTTTCCGGAAAGACGTTCAACCAGGAAGAAATACAGGGGAAAATAGTCCTTACTCCTTGCTTTGCCCTCCGGCGTCCCTGCTATAACTCCCGGCTTTTAGCAGGTTTTACTGCCACAATTATCCAAACTGAATCGCGTTATTATCTGCAAACCAGCGATAAAACACTCGAAATCAATATCCCGGGAAAATTCCCCAATCGGCGTCTGGTCAGTCCGCAGGAGAAATATTTTTAATAGTACTCACATAGCAATTTAAAACCGGAATTAGTATCCCGTTATTTTTTGCTGCATCTGAGTTCGTTTTATAAAAGCACCCTATGTTAAAATCCACCTGTTTTTTCTTTTTCATCGTAATTTTTTCCGCCATCATTGCATCGTGTAACAAAACAGTTCAGGAGAAACCTGCACCTGAGATCAGATGCTATCTGGATTCACAAACGAGCACGATAAAATATCCCGATGTTGAGCAGCGGCATTCTCACCAATATTTTTATGATAAGGACGGGCAGTGGATAGCTGAAAAATTTTATAACAATGGCGAATTGATGACCACAAGAGAATTTGAATACGAAAGAGGTGGTAATCACCGTGTCAAAATCTGCCGATCAACAACTTTGCGAACTTCTGAAGTATCAGTATACAAAATTAAATATAATCAGCAGGGACAGATTTCCGGATACCAGGCAGAATATCCCGATGTGGGTCTAAACAATGAAGTTATTTTTGTACGCGGAAATGATCAGTTTACGAGCTACACAATCCGGAACAACGACACTACAAACAAAGCAGTATATTTCTATAAAAACGGAAATAGTTTCAAAGTTGAGTATTGGGTACGTGGTCAGCTGCAAAATGTTGATAGTTTAGAATTCGATAATCAAATCAGGCAACCTACGTTTCATGAAAATACCCAGTTTTTCTCTCCCCCTTTTTCTACGAATAAAAACCACCTGACAAGGATGGTCCGGTATTATGTGCCTTCAGGCAGTATTATGTTTGATGACCGGTACAGGTATTATCTCAACACTGATGGAACTGTAAACAAGTACTCTGTAAAGTCAGCTTTAAGTTATGACAGCGATACTGCTTATATCTACAGTCATTATAGTTGCAGGTGATGATATGCGGTTCCTTCCGACTTCGCTGCTCCTTTGCTGTGCCCCTTGAAATAGCAATGATGGTGTTATTGGAAATGAATTTTGGAGAGAATGAGTGTCGTCGGCCTTGCTCTGCCCATTTCGAAATTATAATAATTATATTATTATTTTACTTTTGATACTTAAAGTAAAATAACAAATTTTTTATTTTACTTTTGTATCATGATCCGGATTGAACAGTTTAAAGCAGGAGAATGGAGAAAAGGGATTGGATATCAATACTTTATCCCAAACAACATCAATGATGAGTGGAGTTGGCAGCATCCGGAAATCAACCAACTTCTTGAGAAGGCAGCGATCCGCCTGGGTGAACTGAATGCCTTTTCCCGTTTCGTTCCCAATATAGACCTGTTTATTCAATTACATGTCACCAAAGAAGCAGTGATATCCAGCAAAATTGAAGGGACGCAAACCAATATGAATGAAGCTTTGCTGCCTGAAACGGAAATACAACCCGAAAAACGCAACGACTGGAAAGAGGTAAATAATTACATCACGGCTATAAACACCGCCATCAGCAGTCTGCATAGTCTTCCTTTATCCGGCCGCTTGTTAAGGCAAACACATCAAACCCTGCTGGACGATGTACGAGGGGAATATAAAATGCCGGGAAACTACCGTACGAGCCAGAACTGGATTGGTGGCGCGTCACTCAAAGACGCAGTATTCATTCCCCCGCACCATGATCTGGTTCAGAAATTAATGAGTGATCTCGAACATTTTCTGCATAACGATGATATCCGGGTACCCGACTTAATCCGGGTAGCTATTGCACATTACCAGTTTGAAACCATTCACCCCTTCCTGGATGGCAATGGCAGGATTGGACGTTTGCTCATTACCCTTTACTTCGTAGACAAAAAAATACTGGAAAAACCTTTACTATATCTCTCCGCCTTTTTTGAACAAAACAAATCGCTGTACTATGATAACCTGATGAAAGTACGTACTCATCATGACCTGCTGCAGTGGTTAAAGTATTTCCTGGTAGGCATTGAACAGACGGCAATGCATGCCATTCAGATACTACAGCAAGTACTGCAGATTAAGGCGGATGCTGAACAGACCATCCAGGATAATTATGGCCGACGCGCACAATCAGGGTTAAAGTTGATCCGGCATCTGTTGCAAAACCCGATCATCAAGGTGGAATCTGCTGCAAACATGACCGGCCTCAGTTACAAAGCCGCTAATGACCTCGTTATGCAAATAGCAGAAGACAATATACTGGTTGAAGTCACAGGGCAGAGCCGTAACCGCATGTTCGTTTTTGAAAAATACCTGAACGCGTACACGAAGTAGAAACCGGATTCGACTTTTATAAAACGAATAAGTCAATGATTCTTTTCCTTGTAACATAGTTGGCAAAAAAGAAGTGATCCTTCCCGATTGTGAAGATTCCCCGCTGGAGACCTATCATTAACCTTGTGATTGGAGCTGCTATTACAAATTAGCAAGATGGAATTGCGCCACGGGTAGTTAAAGAATTTACGGATAAGGATTTTTAATTTCACGAAAGCGGGAAAAAAACCCGGACACCTGTAGAAGATTCTGATCGTAAAAAGTTTTTTTCTCTTATATTTTTAAACGGGCTTTCGAAATTGCTGAAAGCTCCCCGGTATCCGATCCGCCGCAATGGAGCGGATACCTGCGGAAAAAAATTTCCACAGACCGAAATGCAGAGCAGAAAATATTTGTTGGTTAAGTTCTCCACCTAAATTGATTATGGCCTTGCGCAGATGGGAGTTAGAATTCCGTCTGCTTAAATTTTGCTCAATAGCTCAATAATATTGCAGATGTTCAATGTTCAATGTATCGCTTCAGACCTTTTGAAAAAAACTGACATCCTGCGTTCGTGCTATACTCCAAATGTCTTTTGTCTTCTGGCTTTGGGCTTACCATGGGCCCTTCTGTCTAACCTGGTAAAAGCGCTTTCCATCAAACCGATAGAGTCCCTGCCCGGTACCCCACCACATATTTCCTGCGCGGTCCTGATACATACTTTGCACACAGCAATTAATCCCATCAGCTATTGTAAATACGGTGAATGCTTTAAGATTTGAGATAGAGATCGATGGGTCGTATCTCGTAGTGCTACCTCGCGCTGTAATCCAGATGATACCGGATTTTTCCAGATAGATACCCCAGATTTCAGTTCCACCTATTCCGTCTTTTGTTGTAATATTTGTAAAGGTTTTGCCGTCATACCGGCAAATACCATCTTTTATTGTAAACCAAAAATTTCCTGATTCATCCTGAATCATGCCACCAGCATAGTTGTCGCCCAGGCCTTCGTTCTCTGAAATATTTTTGATCGCAGTCCCGTCTGGCTTCCGGGGATCATACCGAAAGACTCCTTTTTCTGCTGTAGCGAACCAAATGTTTCCGGCGTTATCTTCCATGATGTCTTTGATATGTACAGAAGGAATCAAATTAAATAGAGAAAAGCATTTACCTCCTGCACTATCTGCCAACGGATTGTACCGGAAAACACCGCCTCCGGTACCTATCCAGATATTTCCGGATTTATCTGCAAGAATACTTTTACGACCAACGTAGATATTGTTCAGCCCATTTTTTTCTGTATACCTTCTAAAAGTTTTGCCATCATATGTAACAGCTCCATAGTTTGTTCCGAACCATATATTACCTTTCTTATCTTCAGCAATGGCATGCACACTGATATTACTACCATAGACTACATTGTCAGTACCAAAAAATTCAGGTTCGTTGTAGTACCTTAATGTCTTTACATCATACTTCACTACACTATGACCGGCCGGTCCGAACCAGAAATTTCCTTTTGAATCCTGAAAAATACTTCTGATATACTGGCTTACAAAACCAGGGTCATTAAATGGACCAGGATCGGAAACCGGCGGCGGCGTTCCTATAATTTCCGGGACCGGTTTTGAGGCATTAGTAGTTTCCTTCTGCGAGGTCGTGTTCACCTGGCCATAGCTGGAATTATTAAATAACACCACGAAAAGCAAAATGTAAATTGAATTTTGAAAATAATATTTTGCCATTTCCCTCTGTTTTAGTTGCAATGAAAACATTTTCTTAAAAAGCTATTAACTTTCAGGTTTACAGTTCGAATAAACGTCACGCACGAAAATTAGATTCAGCATCAATAACACCATGTTACTAAACTTTAATCAATTGCTGTCGATCAGCTACAAATCATTTGATTTGTGGTCATCAGATTTATTTTTCTTTTTCTTAAAATAAATATCCAGCCAGTGATCAAGGCTCCATTTTCCAGGACCACAAAAGAAAAATCCGGCGAAGACCAGCAGGAACAAAAAAGAAAGTTCCGCTTCGAGAATATTTCCATGAGCCGTGGTATAGATTACTCCCCACATAGTAATCATCAGCAATGGAGTGATCCACCTCGTGAATAAACCCAATATCAGGAAAATGCCTCCGACCAGTTCAATGATTTTTGCAGCATATCCTGAAAAAACAGGAAAGGGGAATTTCTCTGCGGTCAGAAAATCCAGCAGGTCCTTAATATGAAAAAGCTCCAACCCATACCTGAAAATCAGCCAACCTACAGCCATCCGCACCAATGTGATCCCGTTTTCCCAAACACCTTTATAACCAAAGAATTTAGCCATTTTTAAAGGCAATCTAAACCCGGGCCTCATAAAAGGTGGTAAACACACCGTAAATTAAATGTAAACGACTGTAAATTTATACAGACGATTCGCATAGGACGCGCTGTTTACATAGATTTACATTTTGAAAACCGCGCAACTGGTGGGTATTTCTAAACTTTAAAGTTGACTTATGAAAAAGTGGTGGCTGATATTCATTGTACCATTTGCATTCTTCCTGTTTGCTGCAGTAAGAGGAAGTAATAAAGCAGATTCATCATTTTCAGATCAGAAGGAACTGAATGTGATGAGGAATATCGGGCATCAGGTCCTGCTAAGCAGCGGAGATCTGGTTTCGAGAGTGCTGCCGGTGAAGGTTCATTCACCAGGTGTTTTCGGGATCAGTTTTGAGAACGCATTTGCTCCTGTTCCGGACACATTGGTCAATATCATGAAAAGGAATTTTGATTTTAATTCCGAATTGCTGATGGAAGTCCGTGAAAATAGTAAAGATGAAATTGTATACAGTTTTGCTTTGTCTGCTGACAGTGCGCATGAAGTAATCCCTTGCCGTGGTCGGAGCCTGCCCCAGGATCATTACACTATTCTGCTTCATGTTGCTTCGTCAACATCCAACAATCTTTATTGGTTAACTGCTCTCGGAGTTTTAGTGATTGTCGGTGCAGGAGCAGCATGGATCATCCGGAAAAGAAAAAATGAACCAGCATCTTTTGAGACCATTAAGGATGAAGGTGGATTCCCCATTGGACGATTTCAGTTTTATGCTGATCTGCAGCAATTGCAACTGGACGGGCAGGTGACTGAACTCACCGGAAAAGAAAATCAGATTTTATCTATTCTCATACAATCTCCCAATCAAGTTGTCGACAGGTCCAGGATACAAAAGGAAGTCTGGGAAGACGAAGGTGTGATGGTAACCCGGAGTCTGGATATGTTTATTTCAAAACTCCGCAAGAAGCTGCAGGGAGACCCCGCGGTAAATATTGTAAATGTGCATGGGAAGGGGTATCGTTTGGAAGTTTAGTGATTGAATTGCTTTCCTATTCAACTTACCGGATCATTATTGTCATCATCAGATCTGAAAACAATTTAGTGGCATTGTAATTTTCAAAAAGGTTGCGATTCATGAAGAGTTGCCAGGGATGTGCATTGATTTGCATTAAGTGAAAAAAATGGCTGTTTTTCTGCGATTTTCGCGGACAGTAATCACTATCATTTTATTATTCTGACTGCTTTTCTGCGCTTTCTGCGGAAAAGGCAGTTAATGATCCTGCAGATATCTCAGAAATTAAAGCAGAATATGCATAAATGGAATCACATTGCTTCTGGATTCAGCGGTATCGGTTGTTTATATTTAATACGAATATAATTTCCTTAATTTTAAAAGAAAAAGACTCGTCGTAT
>JAATGW010000213.1 GCA_015654495.1 Chitinophagales bacterium | reverse complement strand
TTGCATTATACCTCGAGCCCACGGGGTTATCGCTGGCAGCTATTGAATTGTTATTCCCAAGTGGATTCCACTCGCCAAAAATATCATATAACGGTTGGGCTGGATCTGATATCAATGCCAGGTTAGCGTCACTGTTATATTGCCCTCCCGTTACAGATTTGCCCGATTGAGGATTTTCGGAATAACTCAGCTGCAGGTTTTCTCCGATCCGGAATTTATTCCGGTAATTATATTCAGTATTCACCCTGGCGGTGAATCTTTTCAGAAAAGTATTCAGCAAGGTCCCCTGCTGATCAAGGTAACCGAAAGAAAAAAGGTAGAGATTTTTTTCACTACCGCCGGAAACAGTGGCTGTATGGTTCTGGCTGAATGCAGGTTTAAACATCTCATGGAACCAGTCGGTTCCGGTTTTATTAAAAGGAATAATCTGGTATACATTTCCTTTCGACGGATCAAAATTGTATAATGAAGGATCAACCCTTGGGTCGCCAGATTGAAGACCAACAAATGGGCCGGCATAATAATAATCAGGCAATACAGGATCAGGCCCGTTACCATATAACGGATGCGAAGGATTTCCATTAGGGCCTAACTGGCCGGAGTTCTTTAATGACTGCCAGATCATTTCCCCATTTTCCATCGGACTCAGCAATTCCAATCCTTTCTTTAAAGGCTGTTGCCATCCAACATAGCCATCGTAACTGATCCGCGTTTTTCCATTCTTTCCCTTTCTGGTTGTAACAACGATAACGCCGTTTGCACCTCTTACGCCATAGATGGAATAAGCAGCTGCATCTTTTAAAACCTGGAGAGTTTCGATATCATCAGGATTAAGGCTGTTAATTTCTCCGGGTACGCCATCAATAATATATAAAGGGCTGACATCTCCAAAATTCCCCATACCGTGTAGCCTGATATTTGTAGGAGCACCGGGTTCACCTGAAGTAATCACAGAGAGTCCGGCAACCCTTCCCTGGAGCATTTGTTCCACTGTGCCGGCAGGCAATGCAGTAAGTTCCCTTGGTTTCACAGAAGCAACTGATCCGGTTATATCTTTTATTTTCTGACTAACATAACCGGTGACCAATATTTCATCCAGGTTCACAACTGTTGTGTTTAATGAAATATTCAAAAAAATATTCTCATTAAGTTTTATCTGTTTGTTTGTATAACCAACAAAAGAAAATTCCAATGTCTCACCAATTGCAGTCATAATAGTGAACTAACCATCTGCGTTGGTTTTAACGGTAGTGCTGAGACCTTTCACTTTAACAGTTGCGCCTTCCAACGCTATGCCGTTGGCGCCTGTGACCCTGCCATTAAAATTAGCCTGGGAGAAAGTTGTTGTATGAAGGGAATTAAAAACAAAAAGAAAGATACTGATTCTGATAATTCTGAAATACCATGTTGAAACGCATAGGCGTAGCATCCTCATACAGCAATATTTATTAAACTCCGGGTTATCGGACAGTTATTCAAAGTGGATTGTGCCGAAAAGGAACCCGGGTTCACAAAATATTTACCGGAAAGCCACTCATCAGACAGAAAAAATGATTTTCAGAAACGATGAATCACAACAAAAAAATTCACAAACATTTCATTGATAGTACCAAAAATCAGCTGAAAAGCGGGGTAGGACAAATTACGGATGGCAGCGATTCAGCTTAGCTTCTTAAGATAAGTAAAATTTAATATTCTTCAACTATTTTTTGATGAGCTCACCTGTTGAGTTGAACGTTCAACTGCCTGCTTTATAACTCAGCATTTAGCAAAATTAAGAATTCAGCACCTTTTGAAGTAAGAGGTATGAGGTCCGAAGTAAGAAGCCTGCCTGCCGGCAGGTAAAATACAGAAATCTTTAATTTGCGATTAGTGTCATTAGGAATTCATTAGCCTTTCCTTCGGTGCTGGATACTTTTTCACAGGATCCTATGGAAGTTTCCCCTCCTTGTGCTGAAATTATATCATAGGCGAGCGATACCCCAGGGCTTATTCCCTGCCCTGTTGGTTTATTTTGAAGTCCGAAGTCCGAGGTCCCAAGTAAGAAGTAAAATACAGGAAACATTAATTTTCGATTAATGTAATTAGAAATTCACAGCCTTTTCCTTCGATGCTATTTACCTTTATTTCACCTCCATGTGCTTTTACAATATCATAAGAAAGGGATAAGCCGAGACCGGTCCCTTGACCTGTTGGTTTCGTAGTGAAAAAAGGCTGGAAGATTTTGTCAACTACTTTTTGAGGAATCCCGTTTCCGTTATCCTTCACCGTTATTTCGACCTGGTTGCCCTTTCTTTTTGTGCTGATTGATACCTCTGGTTGGTATTCATGGACGTCATGCATAGTGGGGACGTCACGCATGACGCCCCTACGATTTTGTTTCTGTTTCCCCGACTGTTCCTCTTTCTCTATCTCTTTCTCTTGCTCTTGCCGTTTCTCCCTCACTGCATAAAACGCATTGTTATATAAATTAAGCAACACCCTGCCGATATCCTGTGGCACAACATTTACTTCACTGATCAAATCATCAAAGTCAGTTTTCAACTCTGCGTGAAATGCCGGATCTTTTGCTC
>JAATGW010000693.1 GCA_015654495.1 Chitinophagales bacterium | reverse complement strand
TACGGGACAGAATGTACTGGTTGATACAGCCGGTCGTATTGATAAATTCAAAAAGAAATACGAGAAGAAAAAGTAATTTGCTCCCTTTTGAAGATAAAACCCTCCTTAGCGGAGGGTTTTCTTTTTAGCTGTATTTTTAAACCTTTCTGAAAATCTGGCACAATTGGAAAGTTCCAATATTATTCTTACAGGCAATGAAAGTTCTGAAATGCTTCAACCTTTTTCTCTGTTGAAAAAGGTAGCGGACCTGCGCATGGGGTTTTATACATTTCGTGAAAGATGGGAGAAGATTTCAGGTAAGGAGTGCAGGTACCTTACAGAAATTGAAAAGGCTCAGGACAGCTCTTTTAAAGTCAGTATTCCTCAGAATTTGTTGCCCCTTAATGAAAATGCAGCAAATCAGATTATCAGTGCAGGATGGAACGGGAACATTGATGATGCAATATTAATCGACCGGGCATGGCAAATGCCGGTTTACAATAACCAGGCAATACGATTTGATTTTAAACTCTCTGTAGCCGGGAAAATATCAGTTCCGGTTCCTGCTTTTGTCAAAGTCATGGGAAAGGAAGAAATTTTCATCGAACCCGGAGCCAGGCTGGAACATTGTAATATTAATACTTCTGAAGGACCTGTTTATATCAGCAAGGATGCTTTGATAATGGATGGAACATTTCTTCGCGGTCCATTGTTTGTTGGCGAAGGCGCTGTGGTGAAAATGGGGGCCACTATTTATGGATCAACAACCATCGGGCCATTTTGTATCGTTGGCGGTGAAATAAAGAATTCAATATTCACCGGCTATTCCAATAAAGCCCATCACGGCTATGTCGGTGATAGTGTAATAGGGGAATGGTGTAATCTCGGTGCAGGTACAACTACTTCTAATTTAAAAAATACAGGAAATGCGGTGAAAGTGTGGAATATTTATAAAAGTGATTTTGAATATGCGGGAAATAAATGTGGAGTTCTGATGGGTGATTTTACCCGGACAGCCATCAATACTTCTTTTAACACCGGAACAGTTACCGGAATCTGCGCAAATATTTTTAATGCTCAGCAATTAACACCTAAATTCATTTCCGGTTTTTCATGGGGCGTAGATGGAAACATAAAATATGATATGGAGAAAGCGCTTGCAGAAATAATTACCTGGATGAACTTTAAAAACAGAAAACCTGATCAGGATCTGATTGAAAAAATTACATTGTTATACCAAAACCAACAATAATATAAAATGAGAACCCAGATCGCAGCAGCCAACTGGAAAATGAACCTCAGTTTTAAAGAAGGAAAACAACTGATAGATGAAATTTTGATGCAGGAGCCCGAGCCTGCTCCAGGAAAAAAAGTTGTTTTTGCTGTACCATCGCTTTACCTGCGTACAGCACGAAAGAAAATAAAAGATAAACCACAGTATGATGTAAGTGCACAGAATATCTATCATAAAAAATCCGGCGCCTTTACAGGAGAAATATCCGCGATGATGGTAGCTTCACTGGGGGTTGGATATGTAGTGATTGGCCATTCTGAACGACGGGAGTATTTCAACGAAACCAATAGTATTCTTGCTGAGAAAATTAACCTCGCCCTTGAAAATAATCTGACTCCGATATTCTGTTGTGGAGAAGCGCTGCAGACAAGAGAAGCAGGCACACAAAACGAATTTGTGGCTTCTCAATTGAGTGAGAGCCTTTTTCACCTTACAACAGAACAATTATTAAAAGTAGTTATTGCTTATGAACCTATATGGGCAATAGGGACGGGTAAAACAGCAACATCACAACAGGCGCAGGAAATGCATAAATGGCTCAGAGATGTTCTTGCAAAAAAATACGGACAGTCGGTTGCTGATCAGATTTCAATATTGTATGGCGGAAGTGTAAAGGGAAGCAATGCACAGGAGATTTTTTCACAACCAGATGTGGACGGCGGGCTTGTTGGCGGTGCCTCTCTGATTGCCGATGAATTTTTAAAAATTATCAGGGCGTTGAAATGACAGTTTGATTTGAAGAGACTGAGTGGATCATCTTTTGGAAAAGGCCAGCTACTATTTCTATTGGGAATTTTCTCGCGTTGCTGATTGCATTTTCCTGGAGCTTTTTCAAATAGGTTCTGTCGTTTAACAATTGACCTATTAATTGCAAGCATGCTGTTTCATCATCATATCTGACAACAGATGATTCTATTTCCCGGGTTGTCATTAACCGCTCAGGAATCATCATCGGCTTGGCGTATGAAACCGCAAGATGTGTGTTAGCGCTGTTCTTCGTTTCACCATAGCTTTCCACACTCCCGTCAAAAAGAGATGTTTTCAGCAGTGAAGGAGACCAGATAATATCAGTTTTCATCATCACTTTATCAAACTGCAATGGTGTTAACTCGGTATCAAATAACTTTACTTTTCTTCCTGCCGGATCATGTTTTCTGAACGCAGCCATGATGTCCAGGCCATATTGGCCGTATGGCGGACCCGCTATTATTAGTTCAATTGCATTTTGCTCTTCGGGAAGCAATTTATTATAGACATCAAAAATTAATTTATAGTCTCTTCGCCTGTTGTCAATCCAACCTGGTACAATAATCGTTAATTTGGAATCGTTGGAGTTGCTTATCATTCTTTCATCAAACACAGCAGCAGGAAACCAACAAACCGGTTTAGCTGTTAATCCTTTTTTAGTCATGTATGTAATCATTGACTCCGTATTCACAATGTATCCGGAAATGAGGAGTTGCAATTTTTTTTTGCCCCAGTGGCGGACCAGGGATCTCAGGTTTATTGAAGGGTTAGGGAAAAAGATGCTGTTTACTTCATGAAGCGTAAGCACTTTTATGCAACGTGTATTTTTCAAATGCCAATACCAAATATGGAATTTACTGTTAACGGTGTTCAACAAAAGCAGAACTTCGGGATTGTTTTTGCAGGCACGTATGCAGGTTTTAATAAAAGGGGATTCTGGTTCCGAAGCAGACTTATAATGAAATATTAATTTAGCACCCTGTAAAGTTGGGTTTGAACTGAGGTCGTGTTGAAAAGATGCGCTGGTGAAAAATTCTGCATCCAGTTTTAGATGAATGCAAACTTTGATGAGTGGTACGATTTGCTCATAATGAAGTAATTCATAAATAACTATTTTCATCTGCCTGGGTAAGCTTAAGTCAGTTATAAGTCAGTTAATGGTAAAAATAAAAACAAAATTCACGACAGTCTGACTAATTATGAAGAACCCGCTCACCAGACTTCTGAGAATTTTTTTGAAAGATACTGCAAGTTCCAGCATTCAGATTATATCTGAAAAAAGTTGGAAGATTTCTATACTACACCTGCTGGCATTGATTTTTATTTTCGCTGGAAATGTTCTGATCGCGAGGTTTTATGGTACGGAAGTTTACGGCCTTTATAGCCTTATCTTTAACTGGCTGTCAATTCTCTCGCTTTTTGCTCAGATTGGTATGGATGATTATCATATTGCAACGATACCTGGATTACATATCCGGGAAGAGTATGGATCAATAAAAAAAATTCTGAGGATTTCCATTGTTGGAATTTTAATAGCATCTGTGATCGTTATTCTTGCATTTTACCTGAGTATTAATCTGATCTTCATACCTGGATTAAGCAATCATTCAGGCGTATTTGCTGTGGCTTTATGGTTGATTATATTATTCGCACTTACGAGCAATCTGGGTTCTTTCCTCCGTGGATATGGAGTAATAGTTAAAAGTCAACTTGCAGAAAAAATTATCCGGCCGCTGATTTTCCTGATTCTTTTATGTTTTGTCTATTTCGGGTATCCGGCAATGAAAGGTATAAATATCCTGCTGTTGATAACAGGCATCAGTCTCACCTTCGGCATTGCATATCTGGCATGGGTAATCAGGAATTGCATAAACCCTCACCCGGAAAATCCATCAGCATCAATAAAGGATCTGAATTTCGGGAGAAATAAATATTACCTGCTGATCAGTGCATTGTATCTTCTCACTAGCAGACTTGACATATTAAGTTTGGGTTCTTTTGCGAACGTAACTGAAGTGGGGTACTATAATGTAGCCTTAAAGATGGCCGATATTGTGGCTTATCCGACTGTTATCATGAATATTGTGATGCCTGTATTTCTTTCAAAACATCATCATCTCGAAGACAGAAAAGAAATACTGTATCTGATTCAGAATGGATCAAGAGCAACACTTGCTGGATGTGGCTTGCTTTTTATCGCGGCAATTATTGGCGGAAAATGGATGATGGGACTGTATGGGCAAAACTTTCAGACAGCATTTATTCCAATGCTGATTTTATGTGTTTCTCATCTCACGACCGCTTTTTTCGGACCTGTTGCAATATTTTTCATTGTATCAGGACGTGAGAAACGGGCAACATTCTGTATGCTCGCAAACGTTATTACTACAGGGATATGTTGTTATTTTTTTATTCCCGCATGGGGCGCAACCGGAGCAGCTCTAGCAAGTTTTGCGGGCTACCTGGTTTTTAACCTGCTCATCGTCTATTCCTTTCAAAGTTTTGAAAAGGCTGTCATTACACCATTCAGAATATTCGGTAAAAACTAATTTTTAAGTTTGTTTATCAGATCAACATAGTCTCTCATCGCCTGATCTTTTGTTTTGCCTTTTACATTCATCCAGGCTTCATATTTTGCTTTGGAAACAAAATCAAAAGGGTTTGCCGGTGGTTCCGCTGTATTGTCTCCTTCAGTAGCCTGTTTATATAGTGAATAAAGAACCAGTAAAGTATCGTTGCTGGGTTTTTCACTGAGGGATTTACTTTCACTAACTGCTTCGTCGAAAAGTACTTTCAATTCCATACAGGCGGGTTTGTAACGAAATTAAGTGAAAGCGCCTTCGCAAACAACTGCATTCGTTCAATACTGCTAAAATCAGTTAATTTTGCATCCCGGCATGAAGCACTTGTAAATAAAAATAAATTCATCCGGCGAAAGGGAATGAAGAATATCAGGAATTTTTGCATTATAGCTCATATAGATCACGGAAAGAGTACCCTGGCTGACAGGCTTCTTCAAACTACCAATACCATTAGCGACCGGGATATGATGGACCAGGTGCTGGATGATATGGACCTTGAAAGGGAAAAAGGCATTACAATTAAAAGTCATGCAATCCAGATCAACTACAAACATAAAAACGGTGAGGAGTATATCCTCAATCTGATTGATACTCCGGGGCATGTGGATTTCAGCTATGAAGTAAGCCGGGCACTTGCCGCCTGTGAGGGTGCGTTGCTTTTGGTAGATGCAACCCAGGGCATTCAGGCCCAAACCATTTCTAATCTTTATCTGGCAATTGAAAATGATCTTGAGATCATCCCTGTAATCAATAAGATTGATATGGATGGTGCTATGATTGAAGAGGTCACTGATCAGATTATTGAATTGGTGGGCTGTAAAAAGGAAGATATTCTTCTGGCAAGCGGAAGGGCGGGTATAGGCATTGCGGAAATTCTGGAAAGTATTGTCAGCCGCATTCCGGCACCATCAGGAAATCCGGATGCACCTTTGCAGGCCCTGGTATTTGATTGTGTTTTTAATTCATTCAGGGGTATAATTGTTTACTACAGAATTCTTAACGGAAGTATCAGCAAAGGGGAAAAGATAAAATTTGTTTCCACCGATCAGGAATACAGCGCCGATGAGGTAGGTATTCTTAAATTAAAAATGCAGCAACAACAGATGGTTGATTGCGGGAATGTGGGTTATCTGATTACTGGAATAAAAAATGCAAAAGAGGTAAAAGTTGGTGATACAATTATAAGTGCGGCAAGGCCGGCTCCTGCAATTCAGGGCTTTGAAGAAGTTAAGCCCATGGTGTTTGCGGGTATCTTCCCCGTAGTTACGGAGGATTTTGAAGAATTGCGTGACTGTATGGACAAACTGCAGCTGAATGATGCTTCTCTTACATTTGAACTGGAAACATCGCAGGCATTGGGTTTCGGATTCCGTTGCGGATTTCTGGGTCTCCTCCACATGGAGATTATCCAGGAACGGCTCGAGCGCGAGTTCAATCAAACCGTTATCACCACCGTACCGAACGTAAGTTTTGTGGCTTATACAACCCGTGGAGAAAAGATCAATGTAAATAATCCTACAGAAATGCCCGATCCGACTCAGATGGATCGGATTGAAGAACCATTTATTAAAGCGCAGATTATTTCAAAACCTGAATATATCGGCAATATTATGACGCTTTGCCTTGGCAAAAGAGGCATACTGATTAATCAAAGCTATCTTACCCAAACCAGAGTGGAGTTGATTTTTGAAATGCCGCTTACTGAAATCGTTTTCGATTTTTATGACAAATTGAAAAGTCAGACCCGTGGCTATGCATCGTTTGACTATCATCCATTGGAATACAGGGAAAGTGATATTGTGAAAATGGACATCCTGCTTAATGCCGAAAAAGTGGATGCATTGAGTGCTTTGATCCACCGTGGCCGCGCACAGGAATTTGGCCGTAAGCTCTGCGAAAAATTAAAAGAACTTTTACCGCGTCAGCAGTTTCAGATCGCCATTCAGGCAGCTATCGGCGCCAAAATCGTTGCAAGAGAAAATATCTCAGCAATGAGAAAAGATGTGACTGCCAAATGTTATGGTGGTGATATCAGCCGTAAACGAAAACTGCTTGAAAAACAAAAAGAAGGTAAGAAGAGAATGCGGCAAATAGGAAATGTGGAAGTTCCACAGGAAGCATTTCTGGCAGTTTTAAAACTCGATGATTGATCAGTGCTGTAAGCTTGAATTCCCACGTAATTTAAATTGATCCATATGTCAAAATTTGCATTGGGTAAGGAAATGAATATCGAAGTGAGTGCAAGGCTGATAGCACGCGGTGCCGATGAACCGTTAACAGGCAATCAATACCGAGTACGACTGTTTGACAAAGATTTTTTTGATGACGATTTTCTTGGCGAGTCGGGGCTGGATGGCAATGGGAAAATTCACATCAGTTTTAGCCCGTCTGAATTTGAAAAAAGAGATCCCATTAAAGAAACTTCTCTTGATTTTTATTTTGTTTTGTTCAGGGATGGCAAAGAAATTTTCAGGAGTAAGGTAATGGACGATGTTGATGTGGAAGCTGTTGAAGCTTTCAGAATGGGGAAGGGTGAAATGATAGACCTGGGAACTTTTCTGGTTGATGCCTGAAATTGAAAATTACTAATAAAAAAACCTGCTGTTAAAGCAGGTTTTTTTATTAGCATCAACTCAAATTATTGTTTTAAAAGCTTTTGTTGAATTACTTCGTTTCCTGTTTTCAGCTCCACAAAATAAATACCAGGTTGCAGATTTGAAGGTGTAGAAATCAACATTGTGTGGCTACCGGCTCCCTCATTAATCACAGTTTTGCTGAGAACAACTTTGCCATCGGTATTGAATAAACGAACCTGTACCTGGCTGCTTACTGAAAGTGAATATTTCAGTTGTAACTGATTGTTGAACGGGTTTGTAAATGCCTTCAGGTCAAGAGAACCAGCAACTTTAACAGCTCCGGATTTAACAATCGCTACCTGTCCGAATTTTACACCATCATCAGCTGAAACCATTTTCAATCTGTAATAATTCAGACCTGTTGAAGTGTTGCTATGGAGGTACTGGTATTCAGCAGATCCCGCAGTTCCTTTTGATTCAATCCTGGCCAGGTCTGAAAAATTAATACCATTTGTGCTATGCTGCAGGATCATATATTCACCATTGGTTTCTGTTAACGTTGTCCAGGAAATTTTTACAGCAGACTGTTGAGCAACTGCCTTAAATTCTCCCAGTACTATTGGCAACAAAGCCTGAAACGAAGCCGCCGGTGTAGCCCAGGTAGCTACATAATTTAAGGTATCATACATTGGAAAAGACGGCAGGCCATTGTAATTCAGGTTCTGATTTGAAGAAGGGCTCCATGAATTGTTTGAGATCGCGCTTGCAGGGAAGTTGGTCATAAGCGTATTAGTACCATTCAATCCTTTTATACTTCCATCGCTCCTGACCGGCGTTAATGCGCTGTAGAAAACGCCCGCAGCCCTGATACTTGCAT
>JAATGW010000198.1 GCA_015654495.1 Chitinophagales bacterium | reverse complement strand
TTCACAAAGCTGGCAGTCTGCAATATTCCTGCGTTTTCGAGTATGCGACTCAGTTGTACACCGTTCCATTCTCCAATAGCCGTCCAGCCCTCCTCACAGGTGTGCCGGGTGATTTGTTTGCGCGCGGGAAATGATTGCAATTCAGTAAGCGAGTAGGTTCGCGGATGGGCAACGCGACCTTCGACAGACAGTTTCCAGTCTGCAAATGCATTTTTTTGCATTTTGCTATACGCTTCATTAAAATAAGGTTTGGATGAATCTCCCGGATTAACTGTACCTGTTGCGGGAAAAGACGAGATATCACCATGGTTATATTCTTTTGCCATCGACTGGCCCGGTAGCAGAGTTCTTTGGGCAACATATGTAAATGTATCTCCCATCCGCAGAATATTTCCATAACTCGGAGGTAACGGTCGTTTACATCCGGGAAGTAATAAACCGCCCAGTGCTCCGATTCCGGTTATAATTGCATTTCGCCGGGTGATAATTCTATTGTTCTTCATATACTTTTCCAAATGTCATTGAACGCATTTGTTTACGGAATCCTGAAAGAACGATCATAAGGATATGAACCAGTAAAAAAATCACCAGCCCTACAGATGCAAAGAAATGAATCGTTCTTGCAGACTGCGCGCCAAAGAATATCTTCAGCAAAAAAGGAAATGCTGCTGTGATCGCCGGTGACATTGTAAAACCGGTGAGGATCGTAACCGGCAGTAAAAAGAAAATAACTGCATTATAGGTGAACTTCTGTAACAGTCCATAATGCGGTGTTCCTGTAGAGGCTGGAATCTGCATTTTCAGGTGACTCACAATATCCTTTTTTACCAGGTCCGGTCTCAGTTCCTTTTTTGCCGGCCAGAGATTTCTGTGGAAATGACCCGTTATGAATCCTGCGATAAAATAGGCCAGGCCGGTTAGTACCATAAACCAGGCCGAAAGAAAATGAAGACTACGCCCCCACCCATTCTGATTAAAAATCTCATAGGTACGACTCGCTGAAACCGGGGAATTTTTTTCATCGAAAAATGCCGTTGTATTCTCCCAGCCTCCATGTTTATAATTCCGGCTTACAGGTAATTCAAATAGCGCCGGAGTAAGGTCATTGCCGGCTTCACCCCAGTAGAGTCTGGGATGACACATCAGAATAACGAATCCGCTAAAGGCAAGTGCAAAAAAACTTAGCGTAATAACCCAATGAGAAATCCTCACCCAAACTTTATGACCTGTTTGCTTTTTTAATAAAGTTGCCTTTGTTACCATACTATAAACGCAAAATAGCGGACTCCTGAATATACAATTTTTCATGGAAAGCCAGTATTGCGCTGCATTGCACACTCCCTCTGTCTCAGCTAATCAGCATCTAAAACACTCAATTGCAGTCGATCTCCTGAACCGTTCGTCAATCTACGAGCTCATCTTGTCAATAACCAGGTGCGGAACATATACAGGAATTCCTTTGGCGAAATAATTTGTTTATTTTTAGATCAATCCGGATCAGCGTCATTCGGACATTATAATCACTGATGACCATCTCCAAAAACAATCCGATAATAAACTGGCTGATCCGGTATAAAATCTACCATCTTCCCTTCTGGTTTATTTATCATATTACCTGGTGGACCTTAACTATCGGAAGTATCGCGGTTGTTTTCAATAATATTTTTTTCTCGGTATACTCCATCAAATTTCTATTCTATTTTGTTTTTCAGGCGTTGGGAGCCTATTTCAACCTATACTATCTGATGCCGGTATATCTTGAAAAAGGCAGGTATGCAACTTACCTGATACTGGTTTTATTTACGATTCTGGCAACTGCTGCATTAACGGTGCCGGGGTACTATCTCAGTGCCTGGATTTCCGCCAGCACATTTGAAGAGTTGTATCATCGCGATCCCGCGAATTTTATGTATTTCTTTAAAGTGAATACCCTACCCGGTTCAACTGCAAGCATGACCCTGGCAATGAGCGTTAAACTGGCCAAGAACTGGATTGAAAGCCGCAAAAAACAACACGAACTCGAAAAGGAAAAGCTGGAAACCGAACTTAAATTTCTTAAGTCACAGTTCAATCCTCATTTTCTGTTCAACAGTATCAATTCGATTTTTGTACTGATCCACAAAAATCCCGATATGGCTTCCGAGTCCCTGGCAAAATTTTCAGACCTGCTTCGTTACCAGTTGTATGAATGCAATGAAGCGCAGATTCCATTATCGCAGGAACTGAATTATGTTGAAAATTTTATTGAACTCGAAAAACTCCGGCACGATAAAAATTTTCAACTGAATATCGGGATAGAAAGAAATACTCAGCCTGAATTGCATATAGCTCCGTTCATTCTGATGCCGTTTATTGAAAATGCGTTTAAGCATGTGTCAGGAAATAAAGACCGTATAAACCGGATTGACATGGAAATAAAAATCGGAAATCATGATTTATCTTTTTTTATTTCCAACAGCATATCAGCACAGAATGGCCAGGACAAATCATTGCTTTCTTATAGAGGGATAGGTCTGAAGAATATTCAACGCCGGCTTAGTCTATTGTATGATGGAAAACATGAATTGGAAATCCATGAGGATGGAAGAACCTACAAGGTTCGTCTGCATCTGGTTTTGTCGCCGGTGTACATTATAAAAGAATCCGGCAGCAAAGTCAGTTACGCATGATTTTACAAGGAAAAACGAGATCTATGAAATTGAAATGTGCAGTTATAGATGATGAGCCGCTGGCAAGAGAATGTATCTCCAACTATACAAATGAGGTTGATTTTCTCGAGCTCACCGCTAGCGGATCAAATCCTGTGGAACTGAGCAGTATATTAATTGAAAACGAGATTGATCTGGTTTTCCTGGATATTCAGATGCCGTTGATGAATGGGATCGAATTCCTTAAAATAACTCCTGATCCGCCGATAATAATTATAACTACAGCCTATCCGAATTATGCGCTTGAAGGTTTTCAACTGGACGTACTCGACTACCTCGTGAAACCTGTTACATTCAACAGGTTCTTTAAAGCAGTTACTAAAGCAAGAGATTATAAAAATTTGATCAGTCAGTCAGGAACCCATTTGAACCGGACTGATACGGATGATTACTTTTTTATCCGTTGTGATTCCAGCTACGAAAAGATGTGGTTTGATGAAATAATTTATATTGAAGAATTGACGAACTATGTTAGCATTCATACCGGGAGAGGGAAATTTCTA
>JAATGW010000501.1 GCA_015654495.1 Chitinophagales bacterium | reverse complement strand
GCCGGAGAAATACCCTGGCGCGTAACCGAAATCATGCCGGGTGGGAGAATAGACGCGATCGCCTATGCAGGAAATAATGTGGTAATTGCCGGCACGCGCAGCCCTAATCCCGGATGGATATTCTACAGCACAGACAATGGCTTCACCTGGCAGAAAGGCCAGCAACTTCCCACAACAGAAAAAAGGATCGGTGTTACCTGTATAGCATCGGTAAAAAACGGAGTGGTAGTTGCGATCAACGAAAGCTCGGAATTGTTCAGGTCGAAAGACTATGGTAAAACCTGGTCACGTGTTGGCAAGGTATCACACAGTTTGCGTAACACAGGAGCTTTATCCTATGGTATATGCATTACCAAGCTGGGTACGATGCTGATCAGCGATACGGATTCCACCGGCGGATCAGTATACCGAAGCACCGATGATGGCAACAGTTTTACAAAAATGGTAGTTTCCAATAAAGGACTTTACAGGTTCGATATGGTGCGCAATGGCATCATCGTAAACGGCTGGGCAGGTTGTATATACAAGTCAGAGGACGACGGACAAAGCTGGAAGCTATGGAGCAAAATGGATACATCCACCGCTCTTTATGCTACCGAATATATAAGACCAGGAACCATTATCCAGGCAAGTGAAAAGGGTAATGTTTACCGGAACGACCAGGACAAATACAACAGTCCTGCACTAATGGGAAACCCTGGCAATGGTGCAGCGGCAGATGATTTTGTGTACCTCGGCTATCACACACTTATCTATTCAACCTACACCAGTCACAAAAAAGTTTTTATTTCATACGACGAAGGGAAAACATGGATCGATGACGGACCAGTGCCAACTCAGGCAATGGGTGACTGGCTGGACCATGTGATTGCGATTGAGCAAAACGATTCAGTAATTGCAATTGGTGGAACCAATAAAGGCTTTATTGTAAGAGCCGCTTTTTCATGCGCCGATCTTTATTCCAAAACCTTTGATTATAAAAAATATACACATACTCCGGCACTGGTAAAGGATTTTGAAAAAGGCCTGGTTGGTGCGCTCTTTAGTCCTAAAGAGCTCGATGAACCTGAAGATGTGCTGATTGACGGGAACTATGCTTATGTGCCATGCAGGGGAAGTAATAATCTTGCTGTGATCGATATCTCCATTCATTCAAAGACTGTGCTGGTTTCCAGCTTCAGAAATCCTGAACTGCTGGACGCTATGGGCGTCACAAAAAACGGCCGCTATATTTATATCGCTTCTTTTTCGAATCATAAATGCATTGTAGTGGATGGAAAAGATCCTAAGAACCTGAAAAAAATAACGGCATTCACCGTGGGAACCGATGGAACTACAACCGACCGATTACGAAAAGTGCTGTACTACAAGGGATACCTGTACCTCACTCATAGCAACGAGGGCAAATTATATATAGCTGATGCACGGGAACCGGCAAACCCAAAACTCATCAGCAGTGTTGCAACCAATGATGGAGCATTTACTGTTTTTGTGAAAGGCAACTATGCTTATGTGGGTGGTTGCTTCCCGGGAAGTTCCTTGAAAGTGATTGACGTTTCAGACAAGATGAACCCCATTTTGGTAACTACACTTGCAGATAAGGATCATTACGGATGTACCTGTAATTTTCAGGATCAGAATAACAAACTCGTAGCAGTTGCATATTCATCCAATTCGCTTACAGTATTTGATATTTCAAATCCGGCAAAGCCAACAGAAAAGGGATTTATACAGTCTGATGAAATGTTTGGCCCTAACCGGCTGGCGCTGATTGGCAATAAAGCTTATACTATTAACGCTGCAAACGATTGTCTGGCTCAGATTGATATATCATCTGCTGATAAACCAGTACTGGATTTTATTGCTCCTTCCTGGAAATTGAAAAAAGTGTATGGCGTAACGTCGCATAAGGGCTTGCTTTATATGGTGGGCAGGGATTCAAGATATTTCCTCGTTGTAGATCCGGGGAGATACTGAAAAGTTAATAGTTCATAGTTCATAGTTCATGGTTCATAGAAGTTAAACGTTGAATGTTTAACTTCTAACCTATGGGTTCTGTTACTGTTTCTGTTTTTCTAGCTCTTGCTCTTTCTGAATCAGGCAGTAGGCAGTCTCACTATCAGCGCGACGCTAATGTTTTAGTGAAAAATAACCTGAAAATTTTAAATCAGTGACCAGGAGGAAGCAGATTAGAAAAAACTTTCATGATTGATTTTAGTATACAGTTTTTTCTGCCGCGAAGGCAGAATGACGGGATGACGAAGACATACACGATGTTTTTTTATCCCGCCTTACCGGCAAAAGAAGGAAGTTATAAAGAGGCAGTAGGCAGTAGGCAGAAGGCAGAAGGGAATAGCCGGCGTTTGGAGACTTGATGCCTAAGTGTTTTTCACTGTTTCTGTTACTGTTTCTGTTTCTCGCTTCTTCCTCTTTCTCTTTCTCTTTCTCTTTCTCTTGCTCTTGCTCAATCAGGCAGTAGGCAGTAGGCAGAAGGCAGAAGGGAACAGCCGGCGTTAGGAGACTTGATGCCTAAGTGTTTTTTGCCGTTTCTGTTTCTGTTTCTGTTTCTCGCTTCTTCCTCTTCCTCTTTCTCTTTCTCTTGCTCTTTCAGGCAGTAGGCAGTCTCACTATCAGTACGACGCTAATGTTTTACTGAAAAATAACTTGAAAATTTAAATCAGTGACCAGGAGGAAGAAGATTAGAAAATTCTTTCATGATTGATTTTAGTGTATAGCTTTTCTGCCGG
>JAATGW010000048.1 GCA_015654495.1 Chitinophagales bacterium | reverse complement strand
ATCGCGGAGTATCCGCATATTTTTGTCATAACACATATGTTGCTCAGGTGGTAGAATTGGAATTAGTTGGCAATAATCCGGTAGTGCACAAGGTATACGCGGCTGTTGACTGCGGAATAGTAGTCAATCCCGATGCTGCAATTAATATGTCTGAAGGTGGTATAGTTGACGCTGTTGGAAATGCATTTTTTGGCGAGATGCCGTTTGAAAAAGGCGTTCCTCAAAAAAAGAATTTTAACAGCTACAGAATGATAAGACTCAATGAGGCTCCGAAAGCTATCGAAATCCATTTTGTAAAAAACGAAGAAAATCCAACCGGTCTCGGGGAACCATTATTCCCTCCGATGTTTGCAGCCATCGCCAATGCATTGTATAAAGCAACAGGCAAACGGTTTTATAATCAACCATTCTTAAAAGATCTCAAAGAGATTAAGAGTGTATCATAAATTATTATTGCCTTGTTCAATAGTTGTTTTTAAATGAGACGAACGAAATTCCTGATGTCTCAACATGTGGTTTTACGTTTGTTGATTACCGTGACCCTGGAATTCCAGGTGGTTTGAGGAATATAAGTTTGATTATAAATCTTCTGAATAATATTGTCCGGAATCGATCTTATTTTATGGCACAATCCAAACTCACGGTATCCATTGCTCTTTTTGCATTATCTGCAGCTCTTTTCAGTTCCTGTTCAACAACAAGTAAAACAAACGGCAAATCACCGTTGGTCATCAGTGATCAGGGTAGTTTTGCGATTGGTGGCACAATGGTTACCAGTCCCGGCACATTTGACCCTGATCATCCAACTCCTGCCGGACAAACCTTACGTGGTGATCATGCTTATGTGTTCTATCAGATTCCGGTCAATGCACGTAAATATCCGCTCGTTTTGTGGCATGGCTTTGGTCAGTTTTCCAAAACATGGGAAACGACTCCCGATGGCCGGGAAGGATACCAGAACATTTTTTTAAGACGGAGGTTTGGCGTTTATATACTGGATCAACCCAGGCGCGGAGATGCAGGACGCAGCACTGTAGCAGCAACAATAAATCCTATACCTGATGAGCAACAATGGTTTAGTACTTTTCGTATCGGTATCTGGCCCAACTATTTTGAAGGTGTGCAGTTCGCGCGCGACACTGCTACACTGAATCAGTATTTCCGTTCGATGACACCTAATATCGGACCAATCGATATTAATGTCACTACCGACGCAGCGTCGGCGCTCTTTACTAAAATAGGTCCCGCAATTCTTGTTACACATTCACATTCCGGTGGAATGGGTTGGCTTACTGCAATTAAAAATCAAAATGTAAAAGTAATAGTTTCATATGAGCCGGGGAGTGGATTTCTTTTTCCCGAAGGTGAATTACCTGCACCTATACCTATTACCGGTGGTACAATGGCTGCTAATGGAGTTCCTTTGTCGCAGTTTATTTTACTGACTAAAATTCCCATTATTATTTTCTATGGAGATTTCATTCCCACGAAACAATCAGAAAATCCGGGTATAGATGGCTGGCGGGCACGTCTGGAAATGGCAAGATTATGGAGAGATGCGGTGAACCGACATGGAGGGAATGTTACAGTTGTGCATTTACCCGAAATAGGTATCAAAGGAAATACGCACTTTCCATTTTCAGATTTAAATAATATTCAGATTGCGGACCTGATGTCAGAATTTTTAAAGGAAAAGGGATTGGATGATTAATGATCTATGAAGAGAATAGCCGCTGATAGAGGAATAAATGTTCGCAGGCAGCGATGCCGCTGGTTTCTTAGCTTGAAAAATACCAAAGGAATAAACCAATCAGCCGCGGAAGAAATGACAAAAAAATTTATTATAAAGACAATTTCAATTTGAAAATGCTGATAAATCCATTGCGACTATCTGCCTTTGCATAAATAAAATCAGGACCATGACAAAACAACAAACTCCCATCGGCAGAAGATCTTTTCTGAAATCTTCAGCGCTAGCCGGGGGCGGATTGATGCTAAGTTTCAGCTGGCTGAATTCTTTTGCAACACAAATAAAAGAATTGCAGGCTATGCCGGATATAGCTGCTGCCTTTAATGGTTTTTTGAAAATAGCAGAAAACGGAATTGTTACAATTATGTCTCCCAATCCGGAAGGAGGGCAAAATGTCAAAACCTCCATGCCGATGATCGTTGCAGAAGAACTTGATATTGATTGGAAAAACGTGATTGTAGAACAGGCATCTCTGGATACCAGGTTATATACAAGGCAGTTTATAGGCGGAAGTCAGGCAATAAGAACGAGCTGGAAAACGCTCCGGACAGCAGGAGCATCAGCAAGACAAATGCTTCGTGAAGCTGCTGCACAAGCCTGGGGAGTGCCTTTGGAAGAAGTAACAACTGAAAAAGGAACCTTGCATCATAAAAAAAGCGCTAAGTCTGCAGGCTATGGTGCTATGGCTTCAGCAGCTGCAAAAATTACTGTACCAAAAGATGTTAAACTAAAAGACAAAAAGGATTTTAAGATTATAGGAACCTCTGTGAAAAATGTAGATGTACCCAAAATTATAAGTGGTAGACCTCTTTTTGGTATCGATATTCAGCGGGATTCAATGCTCATTGCAATGATTGTGCATCCTCCCGCTTTTGGCCTGAAGCTAAAATCAATTGACCAGGCTTCAGTTAAATCATTAGCTGGCATTAAAGATGTTTTCCCGGTTAAAGTGTTACATGACGATCAGGTAAGAGAATTTTTTGACACAATTACCTTCACTGAAGTGGTAGCCATAGTTGGAAATAATACATGGGATGTGCTGAATGCAAAGAAAAAACTGAAACTTGAGTGGGAACCTATGTCAGAGCATACAATACAAAAAAATGCGTTTGGTGGCCGGTCACCATCAACTGTGACCATTCCGGCAGGTCTGGAAAATACTGCAGAGCACAGGACTAAAATGGCAGAGATGCTGAATAAGCCTGCAACCCTGGTTCGAAAAGATGGAGATCCGGAAACAGCTTTCAAAAATGCAGCACAGGTCATTGAAAGAATATATACGGCACCATTCCTGGCTCATAATTGTATGGAGCCGATGAATTTTTTTGCTCATGTTACAAGTGAAAAAGCAGATTTGGCCGGGCCAATTCAGAAAGCCGAGTTGACAGAAAAAACCCTGTCATTACGCTTAGGGATGACTGTTGAAAAAATTGATATTCAGCTAACCCGCCTTGGTGGCGGATTTGGTCGCAGATCCTACGCTCACTGGCTTATCGAAGCTGCGCTGATTTCGCAAAAAGTCAAAGCTCCTGTAAAACTGATTTATACGAGGGAGGACGATATGACTTCCGGTATTTATCGTCCGATGTATATAGCGAAATACCGGGCTGCATTAGACGCCGATAAAAACCTCATCGCATTTCATATTAATGCCGGTGGTATTCCGGAAACTCCTATTGCGGCCGACAGTTTTCCTGCTGGTGCAGTAGAAAATTATTATGCTGAAAGCTGGACTATTAATTCCAATATTACTACTGGTTCCTTTCGGGCTCCACGGTCCAATTTTATTGCTGCCGCCGAACAATCTTTCCTTGATGAAGTAGCAGAGATCGCGGGTAAAGACCCATTTACATTCCGTTTGGAATTACTGGAGAAAGCAATAAAAAATCCCGTTGGCAAAAATAATGATTACGATCCCAGGCGGTATAGTGCGGTTCTTAAGCTGTTAAGGGAAAAATCCAATT
>JAATGW010000508.1 GCA_015654495.1 Chitinophagales bacterium | reverse complement strand
GCGCAAAGATTACTTGCCGACAATGGCTATACTCCCAATGAGCTTAGAGAATTGGAGGCAAAATATATTGCAACTAAGGATCAGTTTGAATTCGCAGAAAAATCCTATAGACGTGCCAATGCCATGTTTGAAGACAGCCTGATGTCACCACAGGCTCATGATGAGGCAACTGCAAAATACCAAACAGCAAAAGCTCAGCTGGAAGCCGTAGCGGCGGAACTGAATGAAGCGGAGAGAGGCACACGTTATGAGAAAATACTTACTACTATAGGACAGCAGGACCAGGCAAGCGGCATTCTTCAGGAAGTGGAAGTATCCTATTCAGAACGCTATATCATCGCCACCAATTATATTACCGTTGAAACAATCAATTTAAGAAAAGGCGAACTGGCACTCGCCGGTTATCCCGTATTCAGCGGCTATATACCCAACAGCACATGGTTCAGGTTTACTATACCTGAAAGCGGGATCGCTTCATTTAAAAAAGGTGACCAGATTACTGTGAGCATACCCTATAATAAAAAAACCTATCCGGGAAAAATACTCACGATAAAGCAGATGCCGCGATATGCTGATATTACCACAGCCTATCCCGATTATGAAATGGATGATGCCGTTTATGAAATCAAAATAGTTCCACTTAGTGCGAGGGAAGCCGAAGAGCTCCTGTATAATGCAACAATCACCATCAGAAAAGACAATGGTAGCTTATGAAACAGCTATCACAACTTATACATCGTGAGTTCAGTTTATTCTGGCAAAACAAAGTATTTGTAGTTGCATTTCTTGTAATGCCGGTGATACTGACCTCCGTGCTGGGTTTTGTTTATATAGATGGCAATATTAAGAGATTGCCAATACTCGTGGTTGACGAAGATCACTCGCCGTCCAGTGCAAAGCTTATGGATATGCTGTCGGAAAATAATTCGCTGCATGTAACCATTGTAAAGCGCACTGTAGCGGACCTTGATAAGGAGATGGTAGAAAAAAGAGTGGTGGCAATTGTAGTAATCCCTTTCAGGTTTGAAGCAGATTTATTTGTGAACAGAGTACCTGAAGTCAATTGTTATTTAAATATGGGAAATACATTGTCTGCCGGCGTAGCAGCAAATGCGGTACAGTTGAGCATTGCTACTCTTAATACGGGAATTAAAATAAATACCCTGGAAAAAAAAGGAGTTCCGCATTCAATTGCTGCACACCAATATGAAGCATTTCATCATAACATATTTCAGCAGTATAATCCTGCCGGTAATTACCTATACTTTCTATGGCCGGGCCTTATATTTTCCATTCTGCACCAATTGCTTTTACTGGCCACCGCTTCGGGCTTCTCGCAGGAATTTGCAAATAAAGCTTTCAACAGCGAAGGTGTACTTAAATACACTCATTCAGCCGGCAAGCTCATTCTTGTGAAGATATTTCCATTTGTTTCAATGTCGAAACTGACCTTAACAGCTTATTTTGCTATTGCCGTCTGCCTTAATATATCTCGTCCGGCACACACGGGAGTTCTGTTTTTTTCTGCATTTCTGCTGATTGTAGGAACCTGCATGCTCGGCACATTATTTAGTATTATTTCTCCGCTTCCGGCAAAAGCCTCTCAAACAGTAATGACAATCGGATCACCGGCATTTAGTCTTTCCGGCTTTGCCTGGTCATCAGATCAAATTCCCGTAGTATTGAGAGCAATAGCGGAAGCAATACCGCTTACTCCGTTCTTACGCGCGCTTCGGTTGACCTGGATACAAGGCGCTTCGCTGGAAGATCTGATGCCACAAATTTACCATCAGCTTATTCTGGCTACTATATACTTCCTGTTGGGTTTTCTTCTTCTGAGGAAAAAGATAAAACTGGCTATTTCACCACTAAAACCCATTCCGGTTAAAGCATAAATCAGATGGGCATGAAAAAAATTATTTTACTCATAAAGCGGGAGTTTAAACGCTTCACCGGTAATGAAATAATGATGATCTTATTGATCGGTGGGCCAATACTATATGGGTTATTGTTTGGAGCTGTTTATTCAAGTGGTAAAATAACAGATCAGCCCATTATCGTGATTGATAAGGACCAGAGTCCATTGAGTGCAACATTAATTGATATGCTCGAGGATAACGAAGGGCTGACAATAAAATATGTACTCACCGAAAATACAGATATTCAAAAAAAATTTTTAGAAGATGGTATTCAGGCGGCAGTTTTTATTCCCGATTTTTTTGAGACTGATATTGTTCAGGGAAGATATTCAGAAGTCAATACCTATATCAATAATGCCAACCTGGTATCCTCCGGTTATGTTAATCGTTCCATCTTTCTGGTAGTATCCACATTGAATTCGATAAGTTCTGTCAAATCCGGCAAGCCATCATCAGCCATTCAACTGAATGTTTTTCGCCAATTCAATCCTGCATCCAATTACATGCAGTTTGTGTGGCCTTCTTACCTGGCTGTAATTCTTCAGTCTGTCATTCTGGTTGTAATTGCAATGAGTTTTGCTTCGGAAACAGAGCATAATACTTTCCGGGAGCTGGAGGAACTTAAAACGAATCCAATAACGATTGCCCTGGGTAAACTGGTAATCTACTGGGTTGTGGCCTGTTTTGCATTGTTAGTGTATGCATGTTATTTTTTCTTATTCAGACAGCGTTTTCCCGTACATGTGACAGACACCCTTATTATATCCGGAATATTCATCGTTTCTGTTAGTTTTCAGGGCATGATTGCAGGGTTGTTGTTCAAGTCGCAATTGAAAGTAATCCAGTTCCTGATGATACTGATCATGCCGGCTTATATCACTTCAGGATTTAGTTGGCCATCAGTGTATGATTCATGGCCGGCGCAGCTGTATGGACTGCTATTTCCATATTTACCATTTGTAAATGGCCTAAGGATACTCCTGATTGAAAGAGGTTCCCTGGCTGATATTCAGGATTATGCTTTACTGCAGATCGTTCAACTCGTTCTATATTTTTTGATTGCGCTATTGATATTAAAATTCAAACTGAAACGAAATTCCCGGGGAAATTTACCTGTGCAGGTAGCCGTGTGATGAAGCTTTAAATGCAGGGTGTAGTTGCGGGTTCGCGCGTCACCACCTTTGTGCATTGCTCATTCAGGTTTATCCGGTACTGAAAATATTCAACACAACTGTTCTTCTAAAATTTATTTTATGGCAAACAAAACATCTCCGCATATTTTAGGCACCTGTACAAATCTGATGGGATTTTGCCTTTTACTTATTACGTCGCTGCATATTGCGGAAAAAGCTAAAACCACGCTCGTAGATGAGTTCACTGCAATAGTGGCTCTGTTGTTAACTTTTTCCAGCATAATGTCTTTTGTTGCTATCAGAACGGGAAATACACGCCTTGAAAGACGGGTTGAAACCGCGGCAGAGGTACTCTTCTTTATAGGTATGGTGGGCATCATCTTTATCCTCATTTTCATTCTGTTCTCCCTGTGGTTCAAAAAAGGAATTTTTATTTGATCTATTCAGTATTTTTTCAAGGTAGGATGTATAACGCTTAACGTTAACCGTTGAGGGTCGTTCTCTATATGTCCGCCGTAGCGTAGCGAAGGAGGGCGTCTTCATCCAGGTGCTTCGCTAGGTAGTAGGTTCTACGTTATAAGTTATACGTTCTACGTCAGACTAACGTAATGCAAAGCCTTGGTAGTGCTCACTGTTCCCTACCTTTTTGCCGTAGCGTAGAGAAGGAGGGCGTCTTCATCCAGGTGCTTCGCTAGGTAGTAGGTTCTACGTTATAAGTTATACGTTCTACGTCAGACTAACGTAATTCAAAGCATTGGTAGTGCTCAATGTTCCCTACCTGTTTGCCGGAGCGTAGAGGAGTAGGGCGGCTTCATGCAGGTGTCTCGCCAGGTAGTAGGTTCTACGTTTCAAGTTATACGTTCTACGCCAGACTAACGCAATGCAAAATATTTGGTAGTGCTCAATGTTCTCTACCTGTTTGCCGGGCGTAGAGGAGTAGGGCGTCTTCATGCAGGTGTTTCGCTAGGTAGTAGGTTCTACGTTTTAAGTTATACGTTCTACGTCAGGCTACATAAAACGTATAACGTATAACGTATAACGTATAACGTATAACGTTCAACCTATAACGTTATCAGCGATAGTTTCTGCCCTTTCAGCGAGAGTAATTAAATAATGGATTGTAAATGTCGGTGCTTTGTGTAGTATACTTTTTAAGGATCCGGAATCAAAAAACAATCGTTGCTAAATTAAAATATAAGTTATGCTTTTCGATTTGTTGATATCAGTGATTATGGTGAAACTAATAACGCTATGTTTTATAAAACAGTTTTCCTTTTTCCAGGGCAGGGATCGCAAAAAGAAGGGATGATCCGTGAGATGGCATTGAGTGATCCCCATGTAAAGCAAATTTTTGCAGAAGCAGAAGAGAGCCTGAAAATGCCGGTGTACACACTTGATACTGCTGAAAAGCTGGCGTCGACTGCATATGTGCAGGTATGCATGTTAATTGCAGGAGTTATATCTGCAAGAAGATTGATTGATAAGGGCATTAAAACGGATTTCGTTGCGGGTCATTCCATTGGCTCTTTCAGTGCAGCTGTTATCAGTGGAGTTCTTTCTTTTTCACAGGCACTGCCACTTGTATATACCAGGGGATTGCTTATGCAGCAGGCTTATCCCCATGGCTATGGTATGGCTGCACTGGTAGGATTGTCAGAACTGAGAGTTCAACAGTACATCAATGAGCATAACAAAACACATGCTGCAATATACCTGGCCAATGTAAATACAGCTGATCAGCAAGTGATAGCTGGTGAAATAGAAAGTATTAAAATCTTTATAGATTCTTTGCAAACCCATGGTATAAGAAAAGCACAGATACTCAATATGTCGGTGCCATCACATTGCCTGTTAATGAACAGTGTATCACAGGCCTTAAGAGAAAAATTATCCGCCCTTGATTTAAAAGAACCGACTATCCCGTATGCCTCAAACCATTCGGGCAGACTGTTAAAAACCGCGGAAGCCATCAGGGAAGACTTATGGATAAGTGTTTCACGAACGGTAAGATGGTATGATGCAATGGGACTACTGTACGAATTGGGCTCAGGAATTTTTATTGAGATGGAACCTTCGGGAGTATTATCAAAAATAACTGAATCCTGCTTTCCGGATGCAAAAGTTATATCCATGCAGGAAGCGCATATTGATTCGGTAAGCTGGTTATGGAACAGCTTTCAGGCCGGCAATTAAATTAAACATAGAGCAAATAATTTCAAAAAAAAGGAGGCACCAATGTCTACCAGATCATGGACAACAAAACGGGAAGAAAAAGCACGCAGGAAAAAAAGCATTTCACATTTGACAGATAATGTAGTGCTGAAAAAAGAAAATATCGTCGAAGCGCTTGAGCATTTACTTCAGCCCGGCGACCGGGTTGTGCTTGAAGGTGATAACCAGAAGCAGGCTTCGTTTCTATCCCAGGCACTCGTGCAGGTGAGTTCTTCAAAAGTGAACAAACTGCATATGATCATGTCCAGTATATCGCGCACCGAACATCTTGACATTTTTGAAAAAGGCATTGCAGAGAAAATTGATTTTTCTTTTGCCGGCCCGCAGAGTGTGCGCGTGTCACAGATGTTGGAAGACGGTATACTGAAAATCGGAGAGATCCATACCTATCTCGAGCTGTATGGTCGCCTGTTTATAGATCTTATTCCCAATGTAGCGCTGGTAGCTGCTGATAAAGCGGATAGAAACGGTAACCTGTATACAGGGCCTAATACGGAAGAAACGCCTACTATTATCGAAGCTACTGCGTTTAAAGACGGAATTGTAATCGTGCAGGTGAATGAAATCGTTGATGTGTTACCGAGAGTGGATATTCCGGCATCCTGGGTTGATTATATTGTTGAAGCTGACAAACCCTACCAGTTAGAAGCTTTGTTTACCCGCGATCCGAAACTTATTACCGAGCTGCATATTTTAATCGGCATGATGACGATACGCGGCGTGTATGAAAAGCACAAGGTGAAATCACTCAACCATGGTATTGGTTTTAACACTGCAGCGATCGAATTATTATTGCCGACTTACGCGGAAAAATTAGGGCTGAAAGGAAAGATCGCCACCAATTGGGTGTTGAATCCGCATCCGACACTTATTCCAGCGATTGAAAGTGGATGGGTTGATACTGTACATTGTTTCGGAGGAGAAGTAGGCATGGAACAATATGTTGCTGCCAGGCCCGATGTGTTTTTCACTGGCAGGGATGGTTCTCTGAGGTCGAACCGGGCCTTTGCACAGGTAGCAGGGCAATATGCGGTGGATCTCTTTATCGGCTCTTCACTTCAGCTGGACAGGGATGCTAATTCTTCAACAGTGATATCGGGCAGGCTCGCAGGTTTTGGCGGTGCGCCTAATATGGGTCATAATCCTCATGGCAGAAGACACTCCACGGATGCATGGTTGAATTTGATTACTTCAAAAGACCCCCTGGCAAAAGGTCGTAAGCTGGTTGTACAAACAGTTGAAACGTTCGGTAATGGAAATACACCGGTTTTTGTTGACTCGCTTGATGCTGTTGAAGTAGGTAAAAAAGCGGGCCTTGCAGTTGCGCCTGTTATGATTTATGGCGATGATGTAACGCATGTAGTTACTGAGGAAGGGATTGCCTATATCTATAAAGCGGAAGGTGAGGAAGAACGCAAACAGGCGCTGAGCGCTGTTGCAGGTGTTACCGCGATTGGAAAAGAAGCAAAAGCAGATTCAATTCGTTTGTTGCGCGAAAAAGGTGTTGTTGCTTATCCCGGGGACCTCGGTATTCAGCCTACGGAAGCGCGGCGCTCCCTGCT
>JAATGW010000570.1 GCA_015654495.1 Chitinophagales bacterium | reverse complement strand
GAGAAAGAGAAAGAGGAAGAAGCGAGAAACAGAAACAGAAACAGTAACAGAAACAGTAACGGGAAAAAACACTTAGGCATCAAGTCTCCAAACGCCGGCGGTTCCCTTCTGCCTACTGCCTACTGCCTTCTGCCTACTACTAAATAACTTCCTTCTTTGCCGGAAAGGCGGGGAGCCGGAAAGCCTGGCGGGATAAAAAAACATCGTATATGTCTTCGTCATCCCGTCATTCCGCCTTCCCGGCAGAAAAACTATATACTGAAACCAATCATGAAAGATTTTTCTAATCTGCTTCCTCCTGGTCTGTGGTTAGATTTTCAGGTTATTTTTCACTGAACATTTTCGTCGCGCTGATAGTAAGACTGAAAAAACGAGAAACAGTAACAGTAACAGACAAGCGCCAAAATTGCATTTAATTTTAAGCACTAAATAGCCAGCACTTTTACCGAATCACTTCTACTGTCTACCGTCTACTATCTGGTATTTTCCAGTCCCCCGTGTCACGACTCCCGACTCCAGACTCCCGACTATTTTATCCATCCCAGATGTGTATGCTTAAATGCATCTCCGTATTTCAACCCATAACCGAAAACCCGATCGAAACTGCTGTGGGCATATATCAATAGACCAGCGGCAAGGATCCTGTCATCTCCCGTAAAAAAACCCCATGCAATGATGGCGATAGCCAGCGCTTTGTGATGTACAAGGTTATATGTAAATGCACCAACCTTCACATTGGCCAGATATCCCAGCATGCCAAGATCAGGAGAAAAGAATAATATTGTCCACAGCCACCAGGGGAGTTCAATGAAAGTAAATTGAATAGCATAAATGGCAAGAATGCATTGTGCCAACTCTTCAAGAGCAAGAATCCAGCGCATATTTTGAGATTTGAAAAATTATTTCCTCATTCAGAAAGAGAAAAAGACACCGTTTCTCTGCTTCTTTCTCAATATTTTTATTCCATGGATACTTATACAATTGTGGAAAGGTACCGCGATTCCGATTCACCCTATATGATGCCTGAGGGATTATATCCTGAATTTGTTGACATATTAAGGGAAGGCGAAAATGGCCTGCCTATTGTACACAAGCTCAAAGAATTTATAAAACAGCACCCGGATTCTCTGGCTGAAGCAGGCCAGGAGCTGGCTGTGGCCTACTTTAATAAAAATGATCTGACAAGAGCAAATGAAACTATCGATAAGATACTTCAGGTTGCCCCTGATTTTGTACATGCGGTCATATTAAAAGCGGAACTGTTTATTGAAAACGAAGATTTTGAAGCCGTCGAGTCATTGATTGATCTTGATATGGATTTTGCTTTCCATTTTCCCGGCAGAAAGAAAGTATCTGTAGTAGAGCTCGCCGACTATGAATTTATTTCCATTCTCTGGAAGATCGTAAACGAGGAGACTGAGGAAGCCATCGACCGAAGCTGGAATTTATTAATCACGCTCCGGGATAATAAGATTGCACCGGAGTTTTTCGCAAGGCTGCACGATCGTTTTGTGGACTATATACCTGAAGCAGAATATTCACCGGGGCTTAATGCCCTGCTGGATCACCTCGAAAACCTTGTAATACAAACGCCCATCCGTGGGCTTAAATTGAATCATCCGGAATGCTGGATTCTTGCGCTGCAGGTATTGGTGCCGCAGGATTTTTCAAAAGTGGAGCAGTTGTTTTCGCTGCCGGAAGCCAGTTTTAAGGCAGACCTGTATGCATTAATTGATGATGCCCTTGCGCAACCTTTATACGAAAAGGCAACGGAGGATAATGCCACTCACCAGGTATGGCTTTCGATGTTGATACTGGCTGGCTTGAATGATGAAAATTTCCCGCAAAAATGGATCGATATATTATCAGCTGATCCACTTTTCATAGAGATCTGGCTGGGTGCGGAACTCCTTGATGAACTTTTTTATGTGGGCTACCGGGCAGGGATAAATGATCCTGCCTGGCTGGCTTCGCAGATTGATCTCAGGAATCACTATTACCGGTCGAATGTGAGTCTGGTAACTTCCCTCTGCTGTATATCCTGGACGAATCCGGAAAAAAAGGATGAAATACTTGAACTGCTATCCCGCATAACAAAACAGTTGCTGGAAATGAGTCCCGATGAATCTGAGGACACGCGGTTTTTAGTGGCAATGGTGATGGAGGAAGTAGCGATGCTGGACTATGACTTTTTCAAAAACGATATTGAGCAGGCTGAAAATAAAGGGTTGCTTGAAGCAGGAATAATGCAGGACCTTTTTAGAAAAGCAAAACAGAATTATATGGCCAGACCGGAATATTTTAAACTAACGGAGCCTATCGGGACTAAGTTGAAAAGACTATGGCTGAATGAATAAAACAGCGGGGCAACGGCTTCAGACTGTTTGCATTTTCTGACCGTTGTTTTGTGCCGTTTCCGACTGGATAACGAAAAACTCCGGTGGCTCGGGGTTGGCACTGATCATCTCCTTGTATTTTTCTTTCAGTGCTCTTTTGTAGCGTCCGAGAAAGCCAGGTTTGGAAAGACTGCCCTTTTCTACATCTACGGACTCGACGAGATCATTGCCGAGGTACATCATCAGTTTCATAGTGTTGGATTTGATAACAAAATACAATGTGTAACATTGGTTGTCAAGATTAAAACTACGCGATGTAGTAGTAATTCTACGGTTGAAATCAGATTGGAGTTGAGAATTGTCAAGGCAATAGTTTTATTGTAAAACAATATTTTGTTTCGACACTGATTTTAAAGGGATTATTAAGGAGTTAGGCTGGTGGCTGGTAGCTGGTGGCTTGTTGCTAGCGGCTTGTTGCTGGTGGCTGGCGCACCTGGGCCTTTCCAGCAACCAGCCCCCAGCATCCAGTAACCAGCATCCAGTAACCAGTTTCCAGCAAGTAACTATATTTATCAGGCTTTCACAATCACAAAACAGATCAGTTGAGATATGAGCTTCAGAAATTGTTTAATCCTCTCATCAGTCCTTTTTCTATTAAGTATTTCCTGCCGCACGGTTACGGATGATTTTGAATATGTACCTCTTGAATCTTTCAGATATGAAAAGGCGGAAATCGAAGCCGGGACAGGCGTGAGGTTGCTGGCATTTTCCGGTGGCATTAAGAACGGGAATGATAAGGTTCATTATTCGCAACTATTGTGTGTTACAGAGAATACAGGTGATACGATTATTATTTTGTCGCCAATGGTTAGTTATAACCAATCAGATACAGATTCTTCCAAAATTTATTCTCCGATTTTCACTTTTAATCCGCCGGCTGACATGCTCACAGCCAGCTATCATCCGCTCGACAGTATGCGGCTGGGAATGCTGATCCATGCTGAAGGTTACTCTGCTAATAAGGACGGAACACTGCAGGAGGTTGAAGAAAAACTCAAAAAAGGGGTAGTGCAACATATGGTCATCGTCAATAAGAAAATGCCGGAATTTGCCGGAGCCAGGTACCCTGCGGTAGTCGGGGTTCTGCATTTTAAAAAATCACCGCTGAAAATGTGATGCTTTGTTTGATGGGAATCGGTCAATAATCTTTTACTTTATGGTGATGGGAGATGTGTGCGATAATATGTGTAGAAACGCAGTTTGAATTTCTATTTCTTACAGACTTTTTATACCAGGCAAATTTGTACACAGGAACCAGGAATGCCGGCGGGAATGTTTATGTTATTTTTTGATTTACTATGACGAAACTTAAAATTGTTCAGACCTATAGTGAAACTGATGCCGCCTATAAATTGCCGGCAGCGGAATACAACAAATTCGCCAGGCTGGAGAAGAATGTAATCAGCAGATTAAGTTGGGCCGAAGATGTGCAAAAGTTCAGACAAAAATATCCCGCCTACCCACAACCGCTAATGCTCCAGGCATATATTTATTTGATGGATGGTGAAGGTGAGAAAGCATCAGACCTGTACAACGAGATACTGGAAAAATTTCCGGGGTACCAGCCCGCAATCAACCGGAAGATCAAGTTAATGATGATGAATGAACAGTATGATGAACTTGAACAGTGGATTGATGTAGGGAAAACTTTTACTGACCAGTTCCCTGAAAGGGAAAAAGTGATGTTGGATGAAATCATTTCTTACGAGCTGGCTGCGATAGAATATCTGTGGCAGAAAAGCAGAGATCCCCAGGCTATCCTGCGCGCACGCGAACTGATAAAGAGGGTGAGTGTTTATCCGGAAACGATGCAGTCATTGATATATTTAACTGACATATTTGATGATTGGGAGGAGGAGGATCGTGCGAATCCGGCAATGATGGAGTTACTCAGCAGTGTAGAGCGAATAGAAGCAGGTTACCAGCCCATGCCTATTTTAAACCATTCTGAAGTTTATTTGCTCTTTAAAAGCGACCTGTCAAAAAAAGATATCCCTGCAGTTTTAAAACTGTTGAATTTACCACGGCCCAGTTTTACCGACGACCTGTATGTGATTATAAAAGACATTGACCTGAACATGTCTTTTTATTTTGGTTATCATGAGGATTCCACACATATACTTTGGCTGGCATTTCTCCTCTTGTCAGAAACAGCTGACCAGGTTGGATTTGATCATTGGGTGAGTATATTGGAGAATGATGAAGATTTTATTGACTTTTGGTTTGACGATCTGTTAACCCAGGAATTATTTGTTGTCGGTTACAAACTCAGCGGCAACGATCCGGAAAGGGTAGCAAAAGCAATTGAAAAGGCGATACCGGATAGCTGGAGTACCGGAACGCTGACCACCTCCCTTGCGATGATTGCATGGTTTCACCCCGAAAAAAAGGAAGAAGTAGTGAATCAGTTTGAAAACCTTATTACAAAATTGATTACAGAAAACCCCGGGAGTTTTAAAAAGCAATATGGGATAGTCCTTTGGATGGTCCTTGATGAAGCTGCCAGACTGGATATGAACCGGTTCAGAAATTATATTGAAGTCGCTTTCAAAGAAATGAAGATTGACAATGCGTTTTATGATACGGCTGAACAAATGATCAGCGAGCTCTCATCTTCAAAAAGCAGGATAAGCGACCGTATGGAATGGAAAAGATCCAATGAGGGTTTGAAGCAGAAGTTGAAGAGGTTGCTGGAGAAGGAAGAGGATGAGGATTAATGTAATTTCTTTGAATTTAGTTCCTGATTAATCGCTTTTTAAATGGGTAGAAATAACTGGACCAGAGAAGAACTGATACTGGCTTTTAATTTGTATCTAAAATTACCATTTGGTCGTCTCCATCGAGGAACGCCTGAAGTAATTCAATTGGCGGAACTTATTGGTAGAACTCCGAGTTCAATTGCTATTAGGTTAACAAACTTCGCACATGTAGATCCATATCACAAACAACGAGGAATAAAAGGCATGTCAGGTGGATTTAGACAGGTGTTACCTATTTGGGAGGAATTTATTGAGCAAAAAGAAGATTTGCTTTTTGAAAGTGAAAAAATACTTGCTGAAAAAGAAAATGAGACCATTGATGGTAAATATTCAGATATCCTATCCGATATAAAAGACTTAAAAGGTGAAATAAAAATTAGAGCTGTAAAAACGAGAGTAAATCAAAATGTATTTAGACAAATTGTATTGGTAAATTACTCAAATAAATGTGCTATTACTGGGATCGATATTCCTGAGTTACTTTGTGCAAGTCATATCATACCATGGGCTATTAATGAAAAAGAAAGATTGAATCCGGAAAATGGGATTTGTTTTTCAAGTTTATATGATCGAGCTTTTGACAAAGGCTTAATTGGTATAAATGAAAGATTTATAATCCAGATTTCACCTGCTTTAATGAAGAAAAAAAATGAAAAGTATTTTAAAACTTATTTTGAACCTATTACTGGACTTAAAATAAATTCTGCAAGAAAATATTTACCAAGAAAAGAATTTCTAGAATATCATTTGCAAAGGATTTTTAAAAGTTAATTAAAATACCTCATCGCCACATCTCCCACCCATTCTCCCATCTGCACTGGAACTGCATTTCCAATTAACTTATACGAACTCCTTTTATTCTCAAATTTAAAATCATCAGGGAAACCTT
>JAATGW010000718.1 GCA_015654495.1 Chitinophagales bacterium | reverse complement strand
GCCTGCGACACCCTTGCTCTTGGCTAATGATACGTACCGCAACGCTCATTCGGGACTTTCCCGAAGGGGATTCCTTCGAGAGCACCCTATAGCTGATATGCATGCCTGACACACAATAAAAAGGGCACCCCGGGGTGCCCTTTTTAAGTTTATACTTTCACTTTTTTCCATTTTCCTTTCCTGAACCAGAGCCAGGCGGTTATTGTAATTGCCGTTTCCGCAAAAGGAATGGCGAAGAACACACCTGATGGCCCGAAACCAAAGGGTGTCGAAAGAAGGTAAGCAACAGGAATCTGCAAACACCAGAATCCAAAAATATTGATCACGGTCGGCGTTCTTGTATCTCCGGCACCATTGAAAGCACTCACGAAAACCATTCCGATCCCATAAAAAATATAGCCTGAACTGATGATACGCATAGCCTGAACTGCATATGAAGCCACTGCCGGTTCCTTTGTGAAAAATGAAATGATATATTCAGCGAACACAAGAAAGATGACCGACATGGCCGCCATGAAAACTGCATTGTATTTGGCAGTCTGAAATACCGATTTCTCTGCCCGCTCCGGATTGCCTGCACCAAGGTTCTGACCAACCAGGGTAGCCGCAGCATTGCTCATACCCCAGGCAGGAAGAATAAAGAACATAATTACCCTTATTGCAATCTGGTATCCTGCTGAAGCCTCACTTTGTCCGGTTTTTACCACAAGAGCCGCAAGTACAATCCAACTCCCCGAGCCAATGAGAAATTGCACCGTTGCAGGCCATGCGATATTAATAAGTGATTTGATAAGTTTCAATTCAGGTTTTAACTGAGCTGCACTGAACCGGATTAAACTCTTTCCCCTGAAAAGATGATAGACCTGGTAGCAAACACCGATGCCCCTTCCTATAGAAGTTGCCACAGCAGCCCCGGTAAGTCCCAGTTCGGGAAAGGGACCAATCCCTCTGATCAACATCGGGCACAAAATGATATTGCAGATATTCGCCAGCCAAAGACTCTTCATTGCAATCATCGCATTTCCTGCCCCTCTGAATATCCCGTTTATCAGAAATAGTAGCATGATCACTGCACTGCTTCCAAAAATAATCCGGGTATACGCAGTACCTGTTTTCACAGCTTCTTCTTCCGCACCCATGATCCTGAGAATATCGGCTGAATACAGCATTCCCACAATACTGATAATAATGGTTATAAAAAGTGAAACGAAAATTGCCTGAACAGCAGATTTAGCTGCTTCATCAAAATTCTTCTCTCCCACCCTTCTTGCCACCATTGCGGTTGCCGCCATGCTGATGCCTATCGCTAACGAATACACGATTGTTATCACCGACTCAGTAAGGCCTACTGTGGATGTTGCATGTTTCCCGAGATGACTTACAAAAAATATATCGACTACCGCGAAAACACTTTCCATGATCATCTCCAGCATCATGGGAATTGCCAGGAGAATAACCGCTTTTTTTATACTACCCGTAGTATAATCATGCTCTTCACCCCTGAGTGATTGTTTTATGACCTGGATAAGGCCCGATAAATTAGTATGCTCCCTTGTAGCGGTCTGCATTTGAAAAAATTTAAAATTGAAAATGGTTATGAGGGTTTGAAACCCGGAATGAAATGTAGGAATGATTAGTTCTCAGACTAATTACTCAGCAGGGCATTACTGTGGAGACTGTGATTATCATAACCTTGATTGAACAGGATGCGAATATAGGAATATTTACAAATATGAAGTTCAGACTCCTATAAAAAGTTTAGGAAATAATATAAGCAGTTAATATTTCGAATGAACGGAAGTTCTTGAAGAGATGATTTTTTCACATATACCAAAGCCGAGCGTCATGCCTGCGCCGCCGAATCCATTTAAAATAACAACTCCCTGCTGCGGCTCCAAAACCAGGTGGGTGGCGTCATTCCGGAGTTTTGTATAAACGCCGTTCCAGGTTTCTGTTACAATAGGTTTCGGGAAACCTGCAAATTTTGAAAGATAATTTAGAATAAGTTCATTGATAAAACCGTGATCAAAAGGGTCTGTCGTATAATCATATTCGTGCGAATCACCTACAGTAAGTTCTCCGGATTCATTCTGAGAAACCATTACATGGATGCCCCAACGGATATAGTCTGGGTATTCCGACCCGAATCTTTTTTTAAGGTCGTGCAAAGATGGTGCAACCGTGAATCCTTTGTAATGAATTAATGAGAGGGCTCCGCATAAGGCCGGACCTATACGCCACTTATCTGGTTGCGATGCCAGGCGCATCATCTGCAGTTTGCATCTCGTCACCGGTAAACCTGAAAATGCTTCACCAAAAAACTGATCAAAATCAGAACCCGTACAGAGATAAATTTCATCGGCCTGAAATAATTCAGTTCCGCAATGAAGTTTGGGATATTGTATTGAAGTAACGGTTTTAGAAAAATGAAAGACCACACCGTATTTTTCAGAAAGCCAGGAGGCAATTGCCGCTATTGATTTTCGCGGATCAACAATTATTTCTTCAGGGCTGTACATACTCCCTGTCAAATTATCGGCAACAACAGCTTTTGAGTGCTGTAAT
>JAATGW010000435.1 GCA_015654495.1 Chitinophagales bacterium | reverse complement strand
CTGCCTCTCATAAATATCTTTTCATATTTAAAATTGATTTCTAAATCAGACCAATCAATTCATACAGCATCACCTGAACTTATCTGCTGCCTTCTGCCTCCTGCCTACTGCCTCTCATAAATATCTTTTCATATTTAAAATTGATTTCTAAATCAGACCAATCAATTCATACAGCATCACCTGAACTTATCTGCTGCTTGCTGCCTTCTGCCTCCTGCCTTTTGCCTCCCCCACAATTATTCCTTCTTCAGTCGTATTTTCGCGCATTAATTAACAAAAATGGGATTAAGGATCGGGTTTGGCGTCGACTTTCATCAGCTGGTTACCGGCCGAGATCTTTGGCTGGGAGGAATTAAAATTCCACATGAAAAAGGAGCTAAAGGACACAGCGATGCTGACGTACTGCTTCACGCGATCTGCGATTCACTTCTTGGAGCTGCATGCCTGGGTGATATTGGTGTTCACTTTCCTGATACAAGTGCCGAATTTAAAGATATCGACAGTAAAATTTTGCTTGAAAAATCAGTCGGACTGATAAAAAAAGAAGGCTACCGGATTGGCAATATTGATAGCACTCTTTGCCTTGAACAACCGAAAATCAAAACCTTTGTTCCCGAAATGCAGGCCGTGATTGCAGCAATTTGCGGAATTGGAATTAAAGATATTTCTATCAAAGCAACCACTACTGAGAAAATGGGATTTGTAGGAAGAGAGGAAGGCGTGATGGCATATGCAACGGTTTTATTGATCAGCTCTGAATAAGGAGCTCCGAAAACTATCGCCCTACTTTATGAAATTTTTGCAGGTTATTTTATTGCTGATTATTTGCAAAGCTGCTATTGCCCAGAAACAGACCAATATCTGGTATTTTGGAAACAGGGCAGGCATTGATTTTGGTCCGGGCAATCCGGTTGCCCTGAACGACGGAATAATGACAACTGAAGAAGGTTGTGCAAGCATCGCAGATGAGAATGGCAAATTATTATTCTACACGGACGGCCGGCGTGTATTTAACAGGCAGCATAGAATTATGCCAAATGGATCTGATCTCGCCGGCAGCGTAAGCAGCACTCAAAGCGCAGTGATTATTAAGAGTTCAGCCAGCGATAGTATCTATTATATTTTTACGGTTGGCGCAGAAAGACAGGAAACAGGATTATGTTATTCCGTTGTGAACATGAAAAAGGAAGCCGGACTGGGAGATATTATTGAAAAGAACAAGCAGATACTGAGTGGAGCTTACGAAAAAATCGGTGCCGTAAATCACTGTAATAACAGAGACAGTTGGGTTGTATCCCGCAAGTTCAATTCCGATGAATATTATGCATTCCTGGTGACAAAAGATGGAGTAAAACTAACACCCGTTTTGAGCAGGTCAGGTGTGAGCATCGGTGGTAAGGAAATCAATAGTATCGGAGTTCTGCGATTTTCGAGTAATGGTACCAGGATAGCTGCTGTTAACAGTTATGAAAATGATATTGTTGAATTGATGGATTTTGATGGATTAACTGGGACACTTTCAAACCCAAGATTGCTCAAAGCTAATCCCGGCGCCACTCCCGGCGCAAATATCACCGGCGCCTACGGCGCCGAATTTTCTTCAGACAGCAAAATACTGTATGTATCCTGGTATAATACTTCGGCTAGTAAAGGCCTCATTGCACAGTTTGATATTAACGCAGGATCAACAGCTCAGATACAGGCCTCGCTGGTAAAAATTGCAGAAATTGATGGTCTTCCCGGAGCCATTCAGATGGGGCCCGATCAAAAAATTTATGTGTCCTGCTTCTATGAAAATTACCTGTCGACAATTAATAAACCTGATCTGAAGGGCGCCGCCTGCGATTTTCGCTATCAGTCGCTGAAAATCGGTGAACCAAATCAGCGTTATTGTTTTGCAGGACTTCCCTCTTTTGTTCAGAGCTATTTTTCACCTACTTCGCTGGCATTTGAATTCAGAAGAAATGGCGAATGTTTTGAACGAAATGCAAAATTTTCAATTAACAGAATTGCAGGCGCTGATTCTGTTTTATGGAATTTTGGCGACCCGGGTTCCGGAGCTGCAAATACTTCAAAAATTTATAACCCATCCCACTCCTATCCTCGAAGTGGAGTTTACCAGGTGTCGCTTGTGGTATTTAAAGATGACTGTACCAAATCCAATGATACATTGAAACAGGATATCTGGATCAGTGATGTAAATAAAGATCTGCTCGGACCTGACAGATTGATCTGCTCGGGTGAATCTATAGAAGTTTCAGTTCCGGTTCAGAATGTTGGCTTTACCTGGAGTGATGGCAGTACACAACCTGTTGTTGAAATAAAGCAATCCGGGCTTTACTGGCTGGAAGTAAACCAGCTCGGTTGTACACAAAGAGATTCAATTTCCGTAGATTTCAAACCGACACCTTCGGTTAATCTTGGTCGTGATACTTCCCTTTGCGCTGGTGAAAAACTCAACCTGGATGCCACAACTACCGATGCCACCTATCAATGGAGTACAGGACAAACAGGTTCCCAGCTACAAGTGTCAAATTCTGGCTTATATAGTGTGAAAGTAACTATACAGGGATGTGCTGCTTCAGATACCATTTCTGTTCAACCCGGTAATTGCAAGCTCTTTATACCCAGTGCATTTACCCCCAACGGTGACGGGTTGAACGATAGTTTCGGAATGCTGAATACCGGCTCCATTCATGATTATAGCCTGATTGTTTATGATCGATGGGGTAAACTGCTCTTTAAAACAGAAAACAAAGCGGTTAAATGGGACGGTACAATTACCGGAAAACAAGCATCCCCGGGAACTTATGTCTGGATTCTTTCCTATACTAAAAATGGAGAACAAACACCGGTAATAGCAAAAGGTACAGTAGAATTGATACGCTGATCAGGGATGTTTAACTTTCAAATGGCTCTGCATGGCACAATTTTTAACTATTTTCAGATAACGATGTCAGAACTTAAAGTCAGAATTATAAATAAATCCATTAACCCACTTCCGGCTTATGCAACACCCGGATCTTCGGGAATGGATCTGCGTGCTGATTTAACAGGCCCTATGCAGATTCAACCTCTCGAAAGAGTGTTGGTACCAACAGGACTCTTTATTGAAATCCCGGAAAACTTTGAAGCCCAGGTTAGACCAAGAAGTGGATTGGCGTTCAAACAGGGTATTACCTGTTTAAATTCACCGGGTACAATTGATGCAGACTACCGCGGTGAGATAAAGATAATACTCATCAATCTCTCTTCTGAAATCCAGACCATCTCACCTGGGGATCGGATCGCACAAATGATCGTTCAGAAAGTGGAAAAAGTGATCTGGGAAGAAACAGAATCAATTGCCGAAACCACCAGGAGTGTTGGTGGATTTGGGTCAACCGGTAAAATATAAAATCCAATATTATCAGATGAAAGTCCTGTTTGCCATAGTAGTTGCACTTATTCTCATTAATACAAGTTGCAGGTCAACCAGAAAACTGACGCAGGTTATTGCCATTAAAGACAGCACCGAAAAACTCGCGCCACCTAATACAGATGATTCAGCCAGGCTGGTTGCTGAATTGTTCTCGAATATTGAAAAGAACCATATTGATTTCAATAGTTTTTCAGCGAAAATGAAAGTAGATTATCTGGATAGTAAAGGCCGCAAGTACGATTTTAATAGTTTCGTAAGGATCCAGAAGGACAGTATCATGTGGGTTTCAATAATTGCTGCGCTTGGGATCGAAGCTTTCAGAGTGAAGATCACACCTGACAGCATTCAAATCCTTGACAAACTCAATAAAACAATTGAGAAAAAACCTATTTCCTATTTGCAGGAAATTACCCAGCTCCCGTTTGACTTTAAAACACTTCAGAATCTGATTATCGGCAATCCGGTTTATATGGGTGAAACTGTAACTTCTTTTAAACAAAGTGGCGAAATTATCACCATGTCATTGGCGGGTCAGTTTTTTAAACACCTCATGACTTTCAGAAAAGCAGATTTTGCTTTGCTTTTCAGTAAACTGGATGATGTAGATATCACAAAATCCCGTACAGCAAATCTGGCCTATGAAGAATATGAAATGAATGGCACAGCCAGATTTGCCAACCAACGTCGTATTAGTGTTGCTGAAAAAAACCATATGGACGTGAATCTGGAATTCAAACAGGTTGAATTCAATAAACCTCTCAGTTTTCCTTTCAGTATTCCCCGCAATTATAAAATGAAGTAATTTTAACACTTAAGGAAAAAATTTTAGCCCTGATTTTCCGTTTTTTGCAAAGCCCCAGTTTTTTGTTGTCTTCAAAAACTACATTATGCGGAAACCCTTGCTGTTCCTCTTAGCTGTTCTGTTTTCCTTAACTTCTGCGTTTTCCCAAACGAGGGAAGAGCTAGAAAAAAAGAGAAAAGAAATCCAGACCGAAATTGAGGAATTGCAGAAGACACAAAGGTCTATGAGCAAGGATAAAAAGACCAGCCTTAGTCAGTTGTCCCTTGTGCAAAATAAACTGAAGAAACGCCAGGCAGTTATTGAAAATATCAACTCTCAGGTTAATATGATCGATAATGACATTTTCATGAACAACCGTGAAATTTACCGGTTGCAAAAACAGATTGACACGTTAAAAGAACAATACGCACGCACTATTTAGTACGCATATAAAAACAGCAGTAACTATGAT
>JAATGW010000274.1 GCA_015654495.1 Chitinophagales bacterium | reverse complement strand
GATTGCCATCCCCTGCCCGTGGAATTTGCAGCCATAAGGCATGAAATACACGAGCTTCAGCTAATCATCAGCGTGGAGGTAAGGACCATTTATAAAACCGGAGTTGAGGTAGAAGCTATGCATGGCGCCTCAATAACAGCTTTAACCATCTATGATATGTTGAAGCCCATCGACAAAAAAGTGGAAATCCAAACCATCAGGCTTGAAGAAAAAAAAGGTGGAAAATCTGACTACAGGAATGAGATTGTTCTGTCTTTGAAAACAGCGGTTATTGTTTGTTCTGATACAATTGCATCAGGACAGGGTGAAGACATTTCGGGAAAACTGATTCAAAAAAAATTAGAGAATTTCGGTCTTACTGTTGAAGAATATGAAGTCATCCCGGATCAGGCCGACATTATTAAAGCAAAAGCTATAGAGTTGAAAGATGCCGGTTACCAGCTGGTAATTTTTTCGGGCGGCACTGGTCTTTCGCCGAGGGATATTACACCCGAAACAATCCAACCTTTAATCGATCGCGAAATTCCGGGGATAATGGAAGCCGCCAGAAATTATGGACAGCAGAGAACACCATACGCAATGCTGTCACGCGGTGTTGCCGGCTTTATGGGTAGTACACTTGTCCTGACATTACCGGGTTCAGCAAAAGGGGCAACCGAAACCATGGATGCGGTCTTTCCTTATGTTTTTCATGTTTTCCGCGTGGCTGAAGGCATGCGCCATCAATAAACCCACCAGTCATTCGATATTTGCCAAATATCGTTGGATGACCGTCGCAGTTGGGGTTTGTCACGCATGTTTCAACGGCAATAAGGAGAATTTTCTCAGCTTCTCAGCTTTTCAAGAGTTGATCTGATATGAATAATTGCGGATTCAATTTCTTCTTTTGTATTAAATCTGCCTGCACTGAAACGGATCGCATTCATTGCAGACTCATCGGCTATTCCCATTGCTTTAAGAACATAACTCGGTTCCTGTACTGCGGAACTGCAGGCCGAACCCGAAGAAACAGCCAGCTGTTTTGAGATAGTCATCATGAACTGCTGCGCCTCTACTCCATCAAAAGAAATATTGGTTACATTAAACATCCGGATTTTCGGGTGACCGTTGAGGTGGGTACCGCTGATATTCAATAGCTCCCTCTCAAGCAAATCGCGAAGAGTTCTTATTTTTCCCTCGTCTGTTATCATTTCAGATATAGCAATTTCAGCAGCTTTTCCAAAACCCACGATCGCAGGTACATTTAATGTTCCGCTACGTACCCCCCTTTAATGCCCGCCTCCATCCATCTGGGCAACGGGTTTAGCTCCGCCTGTTTTGCGGTTGATAAATAATGCGCCGATTCCTTTCGGGCCATAAAATTTATGGGCAGAAAAGGCCATGAGGTCCATACCGGTTTTTGTAGGATCAATATCTGTTTTACCAATCGCCTGGGTTGCATCAGTAAACAACAGAATATTTTTTGACTTTGCGATTGCAGCTATTTCCGGAATCGGCTGAAGCACTCCCGTTTCATTATTTGCCCACATCGCCGCAATCATAACAGTATCGTCCCTGATTGCAGACTCCAGCATTTCAAGATTTATTATTCCGTTGCTATCAACAGGAATATAGCTTACAGTGTATCCATCATCTTCCAGGTGCCTGCAGGTATCCAGCACAGCTTTATGTTCGGTAACACATGTAATAATATGTTTACCATTGGCAGATCTTCTGCTCATCATTCCCTTAAGCGCCAGATTAACCGATTCCGTAGCGCCACTGGTGAAAATAATTTCTTTCGGATCTGCATGAATCAACTCCGCTACTCTTTCGCGCGCCTGATCCACAGCATCCTTTGCTTCCCACCCGAATATATGGGTGGTACTTGCAGCATTACCATAATGTTCCCGAAGAAAGGGCAGCATGGCATCAACCACCCGATCATCAGGTTTAGTAGTGGCATTATTGTCGAGATAAATCATTAGGAAGTAAGGAGTGAGGAGTAAGAAGTAAGAAGAGAAAACAGCAGGTTCAACGTTGAACGTTAAACGTTAAACGTTGAACTTTACTCCAGTACGTCCTGCCATTCTTTCATTCGGTTAAAAGTTGCATGGGCAAAGGGACAGAGAGGAATTACTTTAATTTCATTCAGGCGAACCCATTGTACGAGTTCCCACAACAATTCTTTACCAACACCTTTTCCTTTCAGCGACGGATCAACTTCAGTATGATCGATAATAATCTTACGGTCGTTCACCTTAACATATACCATCTCGGCCATTTTAAGTTCACCGAGATAATATACAAATGCCCCGCCTTTTTCAGAATATTCATGTTTGATTTCTGACATGGGTCGCTTTTAATGATTGCAGATTTTTAATCCCTAATTTAAATCAAAAAGCAACACTCACATTGATCTCCGGCATATAAAAACGTCCGGATTTTCAGAAGCACAGACTTAAACTGTTGAAAAACTGAAATCACCCTGCGGGAGCGGCGGCTTCGTCTATATAAAGTATCTCCCACAAATGCCCGTCAGGATCCTGAAAGCTGCGTACATACATCCAGCCATAGTCCTGTATTGGCCGGGGTTCCACGGCTCCGGCAGCCATCGCATTGTCAACAATCAGGTTCACTCCGGCCCGGCTTTCAGCATCCAGCGCCAGAATCAATTCTGTAAACTGACTGGTATCACAGATTTCCTTAACCGTAAAATCACGGAAACGCTCACCCGTTAAAAGCATAAAAAAAATATGTTCGCTTATCACCATACAAGTGGCCTTATCATCAGTATACTGCGCGTTAAAGCTGAATCCGACATGGGTGAAAAATTCAATTGATCGCCCCAGATTACCGACCGGCAGGTTTACAAAAATTTTTGAAGGCATCAGTTCCGGTTTTAATATTTAAAAGAATGCAGAATAGTACCCGGAAATTTTATACACACGGAATCAGAATGGTTCCGAATGGCAACTATTTCTGTTAACATCTCAGGGTTTTGTATAAGTAAGTATAGCTAATCCGCTTGAATAAGTTTTACAATCGGCAAGTTTTAAAGGTTTGCGCTGGTCGAGCTGCGGAAATAATGGCTTCCCGCCTCCTAATAAAAGAGGATGAACTGCAAGTGAATATTCATCTATAAGGTCATTGTTCATGAGCGACTTTGTTAATGAAGCTCCACCAAATAACCAGATATCTTTTCCCTCCAGGGCTTTTATTTCATTTACGGCTTTCACAATATCGCCGGAAACGATGGTCTGCTCAGGCTTAACCTTTGTAATCGTATTTGAAAAAATATATTCCTTCATCGCGGGCATCCCTGGAACGGGATCAGTCATAGTTTGAGTCAGTTCCCACGATTTTCGCCCTATAAATACAGTATCAATTCTTTTAAAAAAATCCGACATACCATAATCCTGGTCTGTAAGACACCAATCATATTCACCGTTCGGACCTTCAATAAATCCATCAAGGCTTAATGCCAGGTTCAGAATTATTTTCCGCATGCGAAAAATTTTCAATGAATTTACTGCAAAGTTCTGTGAAATAAATCCGGTGCTGCCGTAGGTCTGTTTAAATAACTAAGGGCCAGATAAAATAATGGTATCGACAATAAAAGATCTGCAATATGAGCGAGCGTCTGAACACGGATAATACGACTAGCAGGAAAAGCGATTGCGCCCAGAATTATAAAAATGCCAACCCAGACTGGAATGGCTTTTTTTCTTATCAGCACAATTCCCAGAATTAAAAGACTTAATGGAAAAGCCGGCCCCGCTCAGAATAACAGCAGATTGGAGCTTAAGGGATATACAGCCAGCTGACTGATATAAGTATCATGTGAAATATGGAAAGCATAGGTGAAAAACCCCAGGTATCCGAACTCTGTTCCACCAATACGACAACCATAAATTGCATATACTAAACCAATATAATAATACAGCGGCGAACCCTCTTTAATAAGTCCGAATAAGCTGTATATAACCGGAATCCAGCACACCGAAGAAATGCTGATCAGCGTTCCACCTACAGTCCCGTACTCACCGTCTTTCCAGAAAAATGTCGACAGGGAAAATATCAACGGTGCCAGGATCATCATAAGGGCATTGAACCTGTTCTCCAGTTGCTGGTTTTTTCTTACGGACATTTGTCATTTTTGCATCTGACAGTTCCGCAAAAGAAAAGGTTACACCATATTTAAAAGGTGGGCAAAATTCAGAGAAATCAGATCACCTGCACAAGCTGTATTCTGTTACCGCATGTGTCATCAAGTACCGCAAGTTTTACCGGACCCATCATTTGAGGTTGCATGCTGAATTTCACTCCGGCATCTGAAAGTCGCGAATATTCTTCATCAAGATCATCCACATTAAAAGCCGTAAGCGGAATGCCCGCATCATAAAGCGCTTTCTGATAAACCCTTGCCGGCTCAAAACCCATTGGCTCAAGCAGCAGTTCGACACCTTCCTGCTCAGCCGCAGACACTACGGTTAACCAGGAATGTTCACCCATCGGTACATCTGTTTTTTTTACAAAACCAAGTACCTCAGTATAAAATTTCAAAGCTTTTTGCTGATCATCTACCAGTACACTCGTTATCCTGATTTTCATAATTTTCTCCCCTTTTTATTTCTGCAATTTCCCGATTCTTCAGGAAATAAGTTTCGGGAAAATTGCTGTAGTTGACATTTAAGGATACAGCGCAGGCTTGTTTTGAAGGCTTTTTGCTGGCGATTCAATTTTTTTTCTCCTGAATGTTGCAGGCGGCATCCCCATACTTTTACGGAATACCTCAGTAAACCAGCCAATATTTTCAAATCCGCAGGAACTGCAGGTATCCTTCACCGGTACTCCGGCGGCCAGCATCTTTTCTGCCTCGCGGATCCGGATCGAAATAAGGTACTGATGCGGCGTTCGTCCATAGTAATTTCTGAATACGCGGATAAAATGAAATTCAGAAATGCAGGCTTGCTCAGCCAGAGCCCGCAAAGATATCTTTTCAGAAAAATGACTTTCCATAAATTTCTTTGTAGCAATAATTCTTTCAGTAAGATCAATGAATGGATAAACCCGACTGTCAATCTGCAATACCTGAGATTCAAAATAATGAGACGCAATCATATGGCATCATAAAACCAGGTCGCAGTTGATCTCTGTGTCATCAATATCCGCACCCAGTTGTTTATAAAAATGAATTGCCTTTGTATTCCATTTTGATACCTGCCAACGTAACTTTTTACATTTGTTCAGCCTGGCTTCTTTTATCAACTCCTGTAGCAAACCAGAACCGATTTGCCGGCCACGATGGATTTCTTTTACAAACAAATCGTCCAGGTAAATGGCTTTCCCTGACCATGAGTAGTATGTGTAAAAATAGGTGGCAAAACCGACGATTTCACCGGAAGCTGTTACAGCAACAAGGCACTGAAATAGTCCCGACTCCTCATACATCTGTGCTTCCGTAATTTTTACCTTCTCAGGGGTTTTCTGAAATTCTGCAAAGTCAAGGATCATCTTATAGATCTGGGGGATCTCTTCAATCCTGTATTTCCTGATTGTTGGCAGCATTCCTTTTTTTGAAAGTATTTGAAAATGCAATCGCTGAAAAATCAAAGCCGCATTGATCGTGAAAATTTATGACTGTAGCTGCGGATAAATGGAATTGCACCTGCGAAAATAAAACCGATTCCGCTTACAAAGAGAATCAGCGGATGTGCAAAAAATTCTCCTGCCGACAGTATGCCGAGTATAAGAACAGTGGAAAAAGGCAGTGAAAAGGAAAGTATCAAAACCGCAAGTTCAAGATCAAAACTGCGTCGTTCCCGGCTAAGGCCGCGCTGATCTTCACGGTCGTTAAAAGCTGAAATATGTGCAAGCGGCCAGAAGCTTGCCGAACTCAAAGGAAGTACAACTGTCAGCAGGGCAAGATGTGGCTGACTTATATGAAATATCGCGATGCAGGCTCCACTGATTAACAGGGTAATTCCTGCTCTTAAAAATAAAACGGAAACCACGAGTTTTTTACGACTCTCTTTCCACTGTACTGCGAGCCCGATAAAAATCAAAACCAGGGGCGTCATCATCGCACTTGTTTTGTCCATAAGATCAGTAAGCACTGCAGGCAAAGTGGTATAATTCAACCCCATCGCAAGAAGAAGGATCGCAATCAGTATCAGCACATTCACCGGCTCCTTAAACATATTAGAGGCCAGTGTTTTTAGTTTTGAAGAAAAATTCACCTTTTCATCCGCACCATTAGCAAGAAACATATTAAGTGCAACGATGTACAAAAAAATGAGTACAAAAAATTTATTTCCTACATCGGCCAAAGCGGCCATGGCCAGACTTTCACCGCCGAGAAATTCGGCAACAAAAGGAAAACAGGAAAGTCCGGGAGCAAGTGACGGAATCAGCATCATCAGCGTTCTTCCGGTAGGGCTTGATTTTTCGAGTCCGAATAAGGGGAAAAATAATGGTACTGAAAAGAAAAGAAGGAGGTTAAAAAGCAATGTCATTAAAGGAACAATCACCATCGACGAATCCATCTGAACTTTCATCAAAGCAATGAAAATGGTTGACGGAAGAGCAATTGACAGTATGATCTCCTTGATACCCGTAAGGGCTGACGCGTGTTTAAAACGGCTTCTCAGCAAAACTCCAAGGAATATCAGTAGTAACAGCGTAACTGTTTTCTGAAGGGCAATACTCATGAAAGATCGGGTGATTTACTGCCTCAGCTCATGTTTTGCAGTGTGTTCACAAAGAGTTGCATTTCATCCATGGTACCCATACTCACCCGACACCAGGTTTTGCTTTTCACCTGGAAAACCCTTACCCCAACACCTTTTGATTCCATATCTGAAAGGAATTTTTTACCGGGAATTGTAATCGGGAAAAGAACAAAATTGGCATAAGATGGAATATAGTTATAGCCCATTTTATCAAGATGACCGCAAAGAAATTTCTTTACATCATTATTTCTTTCGATTGTCATCTGCTGAAAGGCGTGGTCATCCATACTGGCAGTGGCCGCAAAAATGGAAGTATAGGCAATACCCATTCCGCCGCGGGTAATCTGGTCTATTTTCTGGATATATTCCGGTTGAGCTACAATATAACCAACACGGATACCTGCCAGGCCCATTACCTTGGAGAATGTGCGTGCAATTATTATATTCTTTTTCTGTTTGAGTAAGCCAACCATTGAATGCGTGTCAGAACCTCCGGCCAGTTCCATATAGGCTTCATCAATAAAGATGGGAACCTTGTCAGAAACCCTCGAACAGAAATCAATCAGTTCTGTTCCGGAAGTGACTGCTCCGGTAGGGTTATTCGGGTTACAGATATAAACGAGTTTTGTATTGGAATCGACAGCTGCTTCCATTGCTTTCAGATCATGGGACCAGTCATCTTTACATGGAATAGCTTTCCAGGTTGCGCCGGTTGCTTTAGACACACTGATCAAAGACATGTATGTCGGATCAGCAGAAACAATATTCCCTCCTTTCATAAAACTGATGATGGCCACTTTTTCCAGAAGATCTGATGATCCTGGTCCCATCATTATATGATTTGGCGGAACTCCTTCTTTGGCAGCTATTTTGCCAATCAGATCAAAAAGCTCTTTCCAGGCATACCGGTTGCCGCGAACTACAGATTCATTAACAGCCTTTTGGGCCAGCTCAGATGGTCCGTAAGGATTTTCATTTGCATTAAGCTTTGCAAGTAAAGCAGGTGGGTCCATCCTGAAACCAGGCAGAACTTCTCTGACCATCGGACTACGGAAAATATTTCCATCACTGTCCAGTTCAAGTGGCTTGTCAGCGAAAGCACCGATGCTGATGTGCGGAAAAGCGGTTAATGCACCCAGGGATAAAAGGCCTGATTGAAGGAGTTTGCGGCGATTCATAATCTTATGAATTAAATTGAAATGTGTTAGTTTCGATAATACCGGTCCGGAATACCGGCTGATTCGGTTCATGAGCACAATTCAGATGGCAGGCTCGTTGGCTTTTAGCTGTTTTAGCAGTCAATCAAATATAATTCTATAAACGGAAACAAAAAAGTTGATTTAAAGTAGGAATGCCCCCGCCTGGAATTTTTGAGGTCGAATTAAAGCCGATCGCCGTTTCCAGTTCTGTTACTGCAGTATTTGTAATATTCTTATTTTCTTCGGTGAAAAAAAAGAGTTGATTTTTAGAAAATGGTGAAGTTGAAAATCGTTCCAGTGAAGGTGAAAATTGAAGAGGATGGGCTGGTAAGGTTCCAGGATTATGATCCTTCCACATGCTTTTTAAGTTCTTCAAGCATTATCGCCCAGTTTTTTTCAGAATGATCTCTGGATTCCAGATCCGCATTATTATCCTGTGTGAGTCTTACAAAAGTGCCCCCATCTTTTTCAGAAAGCTCAATTGTAACAACATGATAGTTTTCAGGCGTATCCGGTAAACCTGAAAGCGGACTATAATGAGTGTATTGTAAAACCTTTCCCGGCTTCATCTGCACGATCACTCCTTTATCACGGTAAGCACGGCCTTTCCAGTTGCCTTTCCAAACAATCCTGCCTCCCTCCTTCCATGTAGACTCCACTTTTGACCCAAACATATATTCAGGAACCTGCTCCGGATCTGTAAGCGCTTCCCAAACTTTCTCAACAGGGGATTTTATATTTATCTCAACGTCTGCTATTAAATTAGTCATGGCTTAAATAATAAATGGTGATATTCAGATGGTGTCAAACCAATGCCTGTCCGAACTAACGGTATGGCCTAAGGGCAATTCGAAACGTACTTTCTCGGGGAATACTGTCAGATACAAAAAATCTGTGCCGGGAATTCATTTCACCGGTAAAAACAGGAGCAACAAATCCGTATTATGATTTTTTTAACAATAGGCGAATCTAAAAAATTGATTTTCAGAATTTAGTTCTGCACGAATTTCCAGCCTGGAAATGGTTTCACCGTACCACAATTGGGGCCGGCATCTCTGCCCTTGCCGGGAATATGGGTTTCGAAAACGCCAGGCTTATTCTTCGTTGGGTCAATTGAAATACCCGTGAGAGGAATTTTCAACCGTCTTGCCCATACCGACTTTTTATCTCCTGCATATGTGCCTATATCAATATAAATAAACCGGCCACCTTTTGGACCCTGCACAATTTTTCCTTTGAAATCCGGTTCTTCGCCGCCAGCCTGCTTTACAATCACCGGCTCTTCAAACACCAGGTCTTTTTCACCGGAATATTGTTTCTGGATGGTTTCATATACTGAACCGCTTCCTGATTGAAGTGCAAACAAAACCCCGGGTATGGCATCTTTTAGAATAATCCTGAGTCTGACTGAAATTTCCATAGTCAACTTTTCTTCTTCAAATCTACAACAGCAGATCGTCTTTTTTAATAACTTAGGAGAACATCGCTTCCACACTAAAAAATATCATCATGAAAAAGCTGATCTATCTACCGGCAATTACCGCCGCATTGGTTGTTTTGATTGCTGCCGGCTACAGGAATAATAATCCTTACGGTTTTCATAAAGGCACGGTTGAATTGAAATCTGTCAGCGCTATTTCGTTCGGCCCCGACGGAATTTTATTTATCGGTGATTCGCGATCGGCGACTGTTTTTGCGGTAGACACAAAAGACAAATCGGCTCCCTCTTCAGTTACGCCCATTGAAATTAAAAATCTCGACCAGAAAATTGCCGCTGCGCTTGGAACAGAAACAAAAAATATAAAGATCCAGGATATTGCCGTTAACCCCGTTTCAAAAAAAATATACTGTGCAGTTCAGTACCTGGACGGAACACCGGTTATACTTACGCTTTCAACAGATAAAATCACTCCCGTTGTATTGAAAGATGTTTCATTCAGTTCTGCTTCTATAAGCAATGCACCTGCGGAAGACCAGAAAGACCGTGGCGGTCGTTCTCTTCGCGAATCTGCAATTTCTGATCTGCAGTTTTCCGATGGCAATGTAATGATCAGCGGACTTTCGAATCAGGAATTCAGTTCTTCATTCAGAAAAATATCTTTTCCATTTACAGATAAACAGGACCAGGCCTCTCTTGAAATTTATCATGCGGCACATGGTAAATACGAAACCAACGCTCCTGTGCGCACATTTACAACAGCAGAACTTAACGGGAAAAAATACCTGGTAGCCAGTTATACCTGCACTCCCCTTGTATTATTCCCCATGGATGAACTAAAAGCGGGTAAACATGTAAAGGGACGTACTGTAGCAGAATTTGGTGCAGGCAATTCGCCGCTTGATATGATTACAATTACAAAAGACGGAAATAGTGTGTTGCTGATGTCCAACAGCAACCGCCCCATCATGCGCGTAAAATACAGCAATATCGCTACGTAGGACGGTTCGCGTACCGATCCCGTGAAAGAAAGTTTTGCAAGGGCTCGTGTGGCTTTTGTAAACCTGCCCGTGGTATATATGCTGCAGATCGACAAACTAGACGACAGCAAAGTGATAGTTCTGCAACGCAAAGCCAATGGCGATCTGGATCTTATTACTTTGAACGAATGGCTGCTGAGCTGATAAAATGAAATTGAACAACAACCAAAAGGCCAGTCACCGGATCTTCCGATGCCTGGTCTTTTTCATTTTTATCTCCTCCTGCGTTGATCAGAAAAAAGATCCGTTTGAAACTGAAATACAATGGTTCAATGGCAAAGCATCTTCGGTAAGAATTCATTTACCGGAGAATTCAGGATCCGGGATAAAGCCGGCCGAACTGACCATTCACTTACTGCAAAGCCCAACCGCAATTCTGGGCGAAGCCGTTTCTATAGAAGACGATATTGAATTCACGCCGATCGTGCCTTTTACGCGAGGCTTAACCTATGTAGTAAAATCCGGTGGTGATTCTCTGGGAAGATTCAGTATTCCCCAAGCCGGAACAAATGAGTCGCCTTCCGTGGTTGCGGTATATCCGCATGCGGATACATTACCGGAAAATCTTTTGAAGTGGACCCTTGTTTTCAGTCATCCGATGCAGGAAGGCGAAGCCTTGCAGCATATTCACCTGATCAGGAACGGAACTGACACTTTAAAAGATGAGTTCCTCGATCTGCAACCGGAGCTCTGGAATAATGACCGGACTATTCTTACGGTATGGATGGACCCCGGCCGCATAAAAAGAGGCCTGCAACCCAATCTCCGGCTCGGCCCGCCAATGCATGCATTTCAGCGATACCGGTTATCAATTGATTCCTCCTGGCGCGGAATTTCAGGAGCAAACCTAACAGCTAACTATAGCCAGGATTTTCTGACCTCGGCACGTGATAGTATTTCTCCTGATCCCTCCGGATGGCAGTTGCAAGTTCCCCGTTCAGGTGATTCAACAACATTGAAAATTCTTTTTTCTGAACCAATGGATCATGTGCTGGCGGAAAATACAATGCAGATTGTAAATGAATCAGGAGAAATTATTTCCGGGAAATTTGAAGCGAATGAATCAGGAACGCTGTTATCCTTCATCCCCTCAGAAAAATTGCGCACCGGAAAATATAAACTCATCATCGAAGCCAGATTGGAAGACCTCGCCGGAAATAATCTCAACCGATTATTTGACTCCGATGTTGAAATAAGGCTTAGTACCCGGGAGAAAAAAAAATACCTGAGGGAATTCGAAGTTCAACGTTAAACGTTCAACGTTGAACGTTTAACGTGAAGGAGACATTTCTGGCGCGGCCGACATTGATATTAAATCCTTTTATATTATTCTTTTTATCCCGATCGAATACAAGTACACCACCTGGAAAAAGAAATGCATCCTTATGTGTAGCTGTAAGAATAAAATCAGATTTTGGATTCCGGTGTGCAACCAGTTTCCCGTCCTTCAACAAAATACTGAATGTAGTTTCGGCTTCCTCTGAATAATAGTCGCCGGTATATTTGCTCAGCATCCCGGGATCGCTTATAGCTGGCTCTGCTGCCTGCCATAAAATAGTATCACCGGAATTAGTCAGTCGCAGCTGCTTTGTTTTTCCGGGAAGCATTTCAACTTTACTTCCCCTGAAACTGAAAGTATTTTCGGCTATAGGTGTCAGATAGCCGGACCTGGACTCGGCCAGTTTGCTATCACGGATGAGCAGTTGTATTCCATTACCATTACGGGCGTCGCTGTACCAGCCTGTATAAGACTTTAATTTCTCTTCACTGATCGTAAATTCAACAGGTTTCAGCGGTGGTTCCTGCGGATTTTTATTAACAAGAAATAAAGCCCGCAGCGACTCAACGGGATCAGCGCCGGCATCAAACTCAGAAGTATTACTCAGCCAGGCAATAGACAGTCCTGCATCAGGAATATAGGTAAGACTCGCTCTGTAGCCAGCGGTAGCACCATCATGAGTAATCCTTTTCCATCCCCTTGTACTGTCAATACGTAAACCTGCAGCATACCTGCCAGGTTTGCCATTATTGAAAGGATTTGTTGTTAACTGACGTTCGAGCAATTGCGGTCCACCTAACCTGCCACTGTTATACCAAAGGTTCCATTGCACAAGATCCTCGGCGGTGGTAAGTAATCCGCCGTTACCATACACATATTCATTGGGCATATCTGTCAGATAATTGTTGCCCGATTTTTCATAAGCCATAGCCCTGTCCGGTACTATCTTCCTGAAATCATTCCGCCATTCCGTATGTTTCATTCCGGCTGGCTCAAATATTTTCAATTTTGAATATTCCGCCAGCGATTTTCCACTCACCCGCTGAATAATAATTGCAAAAAGATTGTAGTTGGAATTACTGTACAAATATTCATCACCGGGTTTAAAATTCAATGTTTTCTGCCGGCAGATAATGTAGAGCGCATCATCATTGCTATATGTTTTTGTTGAACGCGGCCATCCCGCAATATCCGCAATGCTTCCCCAGTCTTTAATGCCGCTGGTATGCTGCATCATATGTCTTAATGTGATAGGAACTCCATAGTCAGGAAGCTCAGGGATATATTTATGTACATCGTCATTCAATGATAATTTTCCTTCCTGTTCAAGTAACAGGATACAGGCGGCAGTAAATTGCTTTGAAACTGATCCGGCTTCAATCAATGATTCGGTTGTGAGCGCGACCCTATGTTCGAGATCGGCCATTCCCCAGGCCACCGAATAGATATTTTTTCCATTACGATTAATTGCCAGCTGGTAACCAGGATTTGCGGGTGCATAACGGGCGAAGATTGACTGAATAAGTATTGAAGTGTCCATCCAGCTCTGTGAACATAACTGCTGGCAAATCATTAGAAAAAAACAAAGCGTGATAAGTATTCTTTTCATCGAAAGAGATTAATTTCTGGCGGTAAAAATAATATTAAATGCAGTTATGATTCAGGCTGGTTTTTGAAGAGGCAGCAGGCAGTAGGCAGTAGGCAGTAGGGAACAGCCGGCGTTTGGAGATTTGATGCCTGAGTGTTTTTTCCCGTTACTGTTTCTGTTTCTCGCTTCTTTCTCTTTCTCTTTCTCTTGCTCTTTCAGGCAGTAGAACAGCCGGCGTTTGAAGATTGAATGCCTAAGGGTTTTTATCTGTTTCTGTTACTGTTTCTGTTTTCTGTTACTGTTTCTGGTTCTCTAACTCATCTTTATCCCGCCTGCTTTCCGGCTCCCCTTACCGGCAAAAGAAGGCAGTAGGCAGTAGGGAACAGCAATCTCACTATAAGCGCGACGCTAATGTTTTAGTGAAAAATAACTTGAAAATTTAGACCAGTGACAAGGAGGAAGCAGATTAGAAAAATCTTTCATGATTGATTTTAGTAT
>JAATGW010000662.1 GCA_015654495.1 Chitinophagales bacterium | reverse complement strand
GCTACAGAGAATGCATATGGAAAATTTGAAGCGCCAAAAACTGCAACAGGACCTAGCGGAATCTGCATCTGCCGGGTATCCGGTTTTGGCAATGGAGTCCGTGACGGGTCGGCAGTTTCTATTATTGCATTCACCCAGGTTCCTTCTGTAATCAGCTGCGCAAACATTCTGATCTGATTAACTGTACGCATACGTTCACCCGTTAACCGCGGTATAGGCAATGCAGTTTCTGTTGAAGTAAGTTGAAGCAGGTCATCACCCAATGCGAGTATGTTTTCAGCAATTGCATTCAGAAATGCTACTCTTGCTTCAACGCTGGTTGCTCTGAAAGATGGAAAAGCTTTTGCTGCAAGTTTAGCCGCCTTATCTGCCTCTTCGGTACCAGCCACCGGAAAACTATAAGGCAAGGTTTCTGCCGACAGGTATTTACCCTTAAAGGTTTTTTCAGTTACAGATTTCGGTTCCGTATAACCGAAAATATGCCGGCCGGATATTTGAATCGTCATAATAGAAAAATTGGTTAAGTACTAAAAAGAGGTTTAACGTTCAACGTTAAACGTACAACACTAATTTAATATACATTGTTTTATCAACCCGCTAAAATTAGAAGGGCTCCGCCGTATTGGAGCCCTTCCTTCTTGCTTGTAACCCCAGTGAAAATTTACTTCTTTACTACAAACTCAGGACTGATATAGCTGAACACATCGTACCTGAGTTCGCTCCAGGCACTTTGTTTGGGATACCTGTATTCAGGATACAATTCTGTTTCGTCGGCAATATGTTTTACCCTGACCTTAATGGAAGATTTTCCTTTTGTCAGTTTTGCAGGAATTAAAAATTCATCATCCCTTAATCTACGATTCGAAGTCTGTACAATGATATTCCGGAGATCGAGCTCGCCCGGAGGATTGGAGTAGACGCAGGTATTGGATCCGGCGAGATACCAGATGCCAGCGGACTCCCAGTTATTTGAATTTGCATCGGCAATCCAAACCTCAGCTTTCTGATTCGGGAAACTATAGTCAAGCGTACGGCGTATCAAAGCGCCAAGGTTATCTGCCCGAAGTTTTACAGTAAATTCTGTTGTACCACGTGTATATCTTCCATCCATTTTCTGCGCGGGGTAAACTTCTGTACCGCGGAGTTTGGTATAGTTGATCTTTGCAGTATCAAGATTGCCCCATATGCGCAAAGGGAAATGATCAATGCCTAATTCATATCTTGATTCAAGACTGTAGGCTGGTGAAGCTTCAGGCGAATTGTAACCATGCTCTTTCTCACTTGGATCCGAACCCACATCCACCTGATCTGTTCTCACAAGTGAAGCCGAAGGCAACCCGTACCAGTACGCGATAGTTTCATAATGTTCCGAATGCAGATTTTCACCTCCGTGTTCGAGATGTATCTTCGCTCTTTTTCCAAAAGGCATCAGATCTGTAAGCAGGAATCTGTAAGCAGACTGTATAATGTCTTTCGGATCTTTTGCATCAGCAACACGCCTGCAACCAACCGGATGACCAGCAAAAGGTAATGTCATATTTTCACCACCCCAATAGTCGCCGCCACCGCCCCATTCTTCAGTTCCTGTACCGTAGGCCTGCGGTGTTTCACTGTCGTCAAAGAAAAATCTGGGATCACCTTCCAGTGTACTCAGGTTACCATTATGCGAAAAGATAAATGATGTGCCAACAAAATTTCCGGACCAGTCTTCATGTCCTTCAATTCCTTTGGTATCAACCAGCACAATATCCTTTCCTGGTTCGGGAACCGGAACATCTTTATAAGTTGCATGGAAGTAAGAGGACTGATTCGGCGCCAGCTTACTGGGTTCATAGCGAACTTCATAGTTGATTTCCTCAGTGCCGGGAGTAATACCTGTAAGTTCAATTTTTGCTGAACTGAAGAAAGGCATCGGATAATAACAGGCGAGTTCAACCTTATTATTCGGATAGTCGAATCTTATATTGATTGGAAATCCTTTTACAAGAAATTCCTTATTCTCCCTGTTATAAAAAGTGCCTGCACCAAAGAACAGACAGATCGGGCCCTGCACGGAAGCTTCAGCAGCTCCATCCCAGGTAATTTTCAATCCCACTCTTTCCAGATCAATAGCTTTATCAAGCGGAATGGTGAATTTTAATGCCCTGATGGTTGAATTCGTTGCTTTTATATTGGCAACTTCAATTGTTTCCTTATTCAGTTTTAGTTTGCCTGCTTTCTTTTTAATATTCAGGGGCGCAATATCTGTTCCCGATTTTCCAATCAATTCAAGAACATCATTGTCCGGCTGGTTATTGATATTCCATGTTTTTATGGGTTGCGATAACTGATCTTCATTTGCAAATAAATTATAGATATAGTAACCCGTTCCATACCTCGTTCTTGAATAAGCAATTCTTACTGATTTTTCAAAAGCAAGTGGCGTCCACATCAGATCCCCACCCTTGGTTGTTCCCCAGGTCCAGTTTAAAGGTTTAGGGAAACTTGTTACCGGAATGAACTCTGCATTCTGTACTGTTTTCTTTGCAGTTACCGGTTCAGCGGTTCCCGTTTCTCTTACAATATTATCAACACCATCTACCACATAATGCCAGGGGCTGCCATGCCAGTGGTTTGTTCTCATAAAATAAAAGACACCTTTGCCAAGTACATCCAGACTAACATTATAGGTTTCATCTCTAAGAAACAGAAAATGACTTGCATCGGCGCCTTCATTACCGCCAGTTCTGTCGTAGGTGCTACGCATATAGGCTCTTACGCCTATTCGTTGCATTGGCCATTTATCCCACATACGATACCCATCAAGTCCGATAGGAATTTTGGGTGATTCCTGGCCGGATACTAATCCGGAAGCCAGTACAAAAGCGGAGCAAATTGCTGCCCTGACTAATTTTCCCATGTGTTGATCTTTATTTGTGCGTGTTTATAAACAAATATTAAAAGTGGTTACTTTTCTTAATTATCATCCAGCGGATCAATTGACGTAAGAGGAGGCACATTTCTGCCATAGCCATCATACCCGAAATTCTGGTTGATGACACCCTGTGTATTTGCGCTGATAGATGCCTGAGGAATGGGGAATAATACATGGTAAGCACTGATCGTGTATTGCTGACCGTTATTGGCAAAAATACCCAGCCGGTAAAAATTATTCTTCTCAATGATCCAGTCGTAGTAGAAATTATTACTTCCGAAATTATTCAGCGAATATGTTTTGCCTTTATAGGCCCGGCCTGTGAGCGCATAAATAAATGCGACCCTGTCAAGCTCTGTTTTTCTTGGCTCTTCCCAGTACAATTCTCTTGCTCTTTCATCAAGTACAGTGCTGATATCAATTTTACTTAAATCAGTATAAGGTGCGCAATTCGCGCGGGTGCGTACCTGGTTGATATCAGCCATTCCCTGCTCAGGCTGATTATTCCATATATATGCTTCAGCACGTAACAGGTAGGTTTCAGCCAAACGGAAAATATACCAGTCAAATGCGCCACCCTGTGCCTGCGGACGACGTGGATCAGGCGCATACATTTTATAATGCGGCCAGCTGTACCAGTTACAAATGGTATCAAGTGTTAACACTTTACCGTTTGCGTCCCGAAGCTGCAAAGGCTGAGCATAATATGGGCTTGTGCCTTTGAGAGCAGCGTTATTGTACACGAGGTCCGTCATGTTCATCCAGTTGTACCTTTTATGCCGGAAATCATTGGGATCATCCCATATGGTTTCCGCATGATAGATCGTGTTTGGAGTTCTTCCGATACCGCGGCCAAATGTTTCAACCAGTTTTATTTCTCTTGCTGCCAGATCTGAAGTACCTGTTTTTCCATCAGGTGTATAGATCTGATTCGCTGCTGTTTTACTCCAGAATGGAAGTGCCTGACGCATCATGCGGAGATCTGTCCTTGATTCCACAAGCTCTTCGCGTGAGATCAGCATGAACAATACTTCCTTATTAATTGCAAGTGCTTTATTTGTCGGCCAGTGTAATCTTGCAACTACATCATCACGAACAACACCCAGCTTTGTGAGATAGTCACCTTCTTCTTTTGGTATGGAACCAAAACCCGTGCGCATCAAACTATATGCACCACCATTAATAACTGCAGAAGCAGAAGCGATTGCATCCTGAAATTTTCCGAGCGCAAGATTTACTTTTGTAAGCAGGTGGCTGCATGCCCCTTTAGTTACTTTACCACGATCAACATTATCAGGCACCCACTGTACAGCAAACTCAAGATCCTTCTTTATTTTCTCGAGTATCACTTCTCTTTTTGTTGAAAAGAAATCAAGCTTTGGTGATTTTATTTCGCGGCCAATAAATGGAACATCACCAAACTGGTGTACGAGGCGATAATAACGCATAGCTCTGTGGAAATAGGCAGATCCGAGGATGGCATTCCTGTCGTTTTCACTTGGCCAGGTTGCCTCATCGATCCTTGCGATAACCACATTGGCATAACGCACACCGAGGTAGTGGCGGTTCCAGAACCATCCGATCCTGTTACCATTTCCATTATCCAGGTTTGACGTTGGCGTTACCATGGTATTGAGATTCTGATTTGTGCCCGGGTTATCATTCATCCCTTCTGCAGCCAGGTCAGAAAACATCATCTCTGTAAGATAGGGTGGCGCATCGCCGTACATTTCATTTCTAAGATCTGCATCGCATGCGCTCAATGCGCCTTGTAAACCACGGGGATCTGTAAATGCAGATTCAGGTGTGAAAATGGAAAGTGGTCTCGGTTCAAGAAAATCTTTCTTACAGGCGAATCCACCGGCAATAATCACTGCTGTAAAAAGCAGCCTGTTAATTTTATTTTGAAATAAGGTCTTCATAACATTTTATTATTCTGATTATAAAGAGAGATCAATACCGAATGTGTAAATTCTTTGTGAGGGTCCGTTATTTTCAGGATCCCAGTAATTCTTCGGCCAATCGGGCGCCCATACGGCTGCATTACGTACTGAAGCAAATACACGCAGATTTGTAAATGTTAGTCTTTTCAGCATGTGCTGTGGAAATGCATAGGCAAGCCAAACATTATCCAACCTCACGAAAGATGCCTTACGCCATACATTGAAATTGATTCCACCTGCTGAAGAACGGATGCGGCTATGATCATTGATCGGATTCTCCGGAGTCCAGTATGGAGTCGCGTAGGAATTATTCCTCTCAGGAAAACCATTGCTGTTTTTTGCTTCATTATAAGCTCTGCTTTGACCCCAGTAAGAATAAATGTTGAACGAGAAAAAGATGTTCTTCAGGATAGTAAATTCATTACGGAGATTCCAACGTAACCTCGGCTCGGTATAACCCTGAAATTCATAATCGAGTTCATTTATTTTTCCTGTATTGTCGCCGTCCTTAATTTTGAAGTCGCCGGGGAACTGATTAAATTTGGCGGCTTCCGCTTCTTCATTCATCTGCCAAACACCCAGCACTACCGGATCCCAGATTCTGTCGATCGACTCACCGATAAACCACCTGTTGGTTCTGTCATCAGCTTCTTTCTGCCCCACTTTATTTCCGTTGCCATCGATAATATCAACCATATCACCATAGAGGTGTACAATTTTATTTCTGTTCACTGACAGATTCACTGAAGCACGCCATTTGAAATTGTCGTGATCAATGATCTTTGTATTCAGCATCAGTTCCACACCCTTGTTCTCCACCTGCCCGAGATTGGCAGTTACTGATGAAAATCCGACTACATCAGGAAGCTTTCTGTCAACCAGCAAATCAAGCGTATTCATATCATAGAACTCCAGTGACCCGTCAAACAAACCATTCAGAATTGTGAAGTCCAGACCAATATTGATTGCACGGCTCTTTTCCCATTTCAGACCTGAATTGGACATACGGGTTACCGTTAGCGTATTGCTCTGGTATGCCATTCCACCCAATGTGTAATAAGCATATTTGCCGATGGTCATATCTGACAATGCATCATAGCGGCCGATTTCACGGTTTCCGTTTTCGCCCCAGGAAGCACGCAGTTTACCATAGGTGAGGATCTTGTTCTTCGCAAACTTCTCATCAGTGAATACCCAGCCCAATGCAAATGCAGGGAAAACAGCGCGTGGGTTTTCAAGTCCGAATGCGGAATATCCATCACGCCTTAATGAGGCAGTGAGCATATACCTGTCCTTGAATGAATAGAATAAGCGACCCATTAATGCATCACCTGTGCTGTACTCATCATTGGCGCCGATTACATTGGATGCGCTCGATCCGGCACTTACATTACCATAACCCAATACATCAGTTGGAGAAAAACCCTGTGTGCCAAGTGTATTATACCAGCTCTGGTATTTCTCAGCATTGATCAGGAATGTTGCATCAATTTTGTGATCAACAGCGATCGTTTTACTCCATTTGAAAATATTGTCGAGCTGCCAGCTGAATATGTTCTGATTCTGCCTCACAACTTCACCACCAAAAGCTTTCCATTCTTCATGCTGGGAAGATCTGTGGTTGAAATTGCGGTACCATTCAAACCTTGGCGAGAAATTTACCTGGTAGGTGATGCCCAGCGGAAGTTTTACATTCGCATAAGCAGTACCAAGCAATGTTGTAAAGTCCAGTAACCTGTCCTGAAACTCACGATCATATATCGGATTCTTTGAACCAACAAGATCATCTGTAGGACTCAGGCGCAGACCCACGCCATCATCTTTAAACATTGATCCATATGGCGAGGCCCTGTAAGCGTCCTGCCAAACGGCATTGATATTACTTTCGTCTCTGATTGCGAATTGCAGATTGGTACCCATGTTCAGCCAATCCGTAACCTTCACATCAAAATTCAGGCGGCTGCGCAATGTTTTAAACTGGTCTCCAACAACCACACCTTCATTATTATTGTAACCAAGCGACCAGTAATAAGTAAATGCCTTTTGCTTGCCGGATAGAGAAATGTTATAATCCTGTCGAAAACCATTCTGATAAACTGCATCTTCCCAATCCACGGTTTTGCCTGCCTTATAATTTCCCTGTTCAAGCGTGCCTAAACCCAGCCTGGATAAAAATATATCCGTTACATCCCCATTATTTCCATCCCGCCACATGTCCAGAGTTACACCGGCTGGCAGATTTTCAGGATTCTGGTAGATGTATAATTTATCTCTTACGGCAGCATTGTACCTGTTCATTGAGGTAACAACATCTGTACGCCAGTTGATAAATCCTTCCGGTCCATACAATTTAAACATGCGGGTTGGTTCTGCCATACCAACACTTGCGTTAAAATTGATTGTTGGTTTACCACTTCCTTCGCCTCTTTTTGTTGTTACCTGGATAATTCCGTTAGCAGATCGCGCTCCGAAAATGGCAGATGACGAAGCATCTTTAAGGATGTCGATAGTTGCAATATCATTCGGATTGATATCTGATAATGTTCCTGGATAAATAACGCCATCAAGTACAATCAGCGGAGAAGATGATGTTTTCAGACTGTTATCACCACGCAGTTCCATAGCCGGATCTCCTTTCGCAGTGGTGTTCATGCCAACCTGTAAACCGGCTGCATTTCCACGAAGGATATCCTGCAGTGACTGCGGTTTTTCATTTGCCATTCGCTCTGCCTTTACCGAAGATACGGCTCCGGTAAGGTCCTTTTTCCTTGCAGTACCATAACCGACAACAACAACTGCATTCAATGATGCCGATTGTGGTGCCAGTGTAATATTAAGTGTCGAGTCGCCATTTACATCTTGTTCAATTGTAACAAAACCTGCATAAGAAAATACAAGTGTTGCTTTTGCGTTGGGGATTGAAATGGAATACTGTCCTTTCTCATCACTGACTACCGACAGTGATGTACCTTTTAAATTTACTGTAACTGCATTGAGTGGTTCGGCCTTATCATTCGTTACAATCCCTTTAATGATTGCATTCTGCGCAAAAGCAGATGATGAGGCAAAAACAAAAAATGCCAGCAATATCAGCTGAGGGGATTTGCGGAGACCTTTTGCTCTGCCACTACCGGCAGTACATAACGGTAACGCATAGCTGTTTCGGGGAAAACAGCTCATCTTACGGCAAGTTAGTTTTTTCATCGTGTGAAAATTTAATATTTGACTGGGTTCTCATATCACAGTGATCAAAAAGTTTTCTCTCAGCTGCGAACAAGTATTTTGGTTATTTTCTGATTCGGTTTTGGGCAAAATATTCCAGTGCCGCGTTAGCAGCTATTCTGTCATCTCCGGTTATTTTAGTGTTATTTATTGGTTAATCCGAAATGTTGCGCCAGTGTTCCATTTCCATTTCTCCCTGCAACAGTTTTTATATCGTTATTATATTTTCTTATCAGCGGCAGTAGAAAATCTGCAGTCTGCCTTGCTGCCTCATCCGGGTCGGGCCTGGGAAGAATTTCAGCAGAAACCCATCCGTCGTAACCCGACTTCAGCAGATGATAAAATACTTCACCGAAATCCAGGTGCCCTTCTCCGGGCGCGAGCCTGTTGCTATCCGCCATATGTATGTACCGGATATATTCAATATTTTTTGAAAGTTCCGGTCCGATAGTGCGATCCTCAATATTCATATGAAAAACATCCGGCATGAGTTTCATATTCGGCATATCAATTTTCTTCATCAGCTCAACACCTTCTTCCACACTATTGATGAAATCAATTTCATACCTGTTAACCGGTTCAAGGATCAATGTCACGTCCTTCTTCAATGCATATGTACATAGTTCACGTGCCACTTCAACAAATATGCATTCCACTTCTTCCTTATCACGATCACCGATGCTTCCTCTTACTCTTCCGATATTGATCATCTTACCAAAGTCCTGTGCTAAATCGATCAATCCACGAAAGATCTTCTTTACTTCTTCCCGTTTTGAGGCATCCGGATGTGTAAACATCAGGCCCGTATCTGCATACACCTGACCGGTAGAAATACAACTCACGAGTAAACCATTTTCATCGAGTAACTCATGTAATCTCCGTTCGTTTATTTCACCTGCTTCCTTCAGTGCAAGTTCAACACCATCAAAACCGAGTGCTGCTGCTTTGGGAATACATTCTTCAAAACCACGGTATACAACAAAGGCGCTCGGCAATGCATGGGTATCTGCAATCGCGATAGATAATTTCATTTATAAATTATTTCTTGAAGAACAAACAGCTGTGATGCTGAACGCGCCTCAGTTATACAGTATGAAAAAATATTCAGGAACGGCTGGATTGAAAAAAGCGCAGAAAACTCTTGCTGGAATACCCCGGAAACCGCGCCAGGAAAGCAGTTCAGCTGCTCTGGCAGTTTGGCACTGGTATCAGGTAAAGCAGGAAACGGGAAGTTCCCGATGTGAATCACGTTAAGTGACATGTTAGTTCTGGCTATTACAATCGTTTAAATAATGCTGAATGGCCTACCATTCATTATTATAAAACTAGTTCAAATATTCACACTGTTTCTTAAGCAAATTAGCTACTCACCTAACTATTTTAACATGTTCAGTTGTGTGGCAACGGCAATACGCGCAAGAAAGTTTAGCCTGAAGCAGATCAATTGGTTTGCTGACGTACAAATTTCAATTTCGCCATTTTCATTCCATTCAGTCCGGGTTTGAGCGAAACAATATAGTACTGGCCTTTGTAACTGATGATCTCGGGAGCAGCAACGCGCAGCTGCCCGGTCATAAATTCATCTGTATCAAGCCCGAAATTTAACGGGTCTTCTGAACTGTATTGTGTATTCAGGTAGTCAGTACCATATTTCTGATTGCGGAATAAAACAAACTGATCATTTACACTAACAACAAACGGACATTCGATATCACCTGCATACCACTGCGTTTGGTTTCGCGGCGTACCGCCCCTTGATACTGCAACAGGCTCACTCCAGGTTTTCAAATCACGTGACCTTCTGCTGTAAATAGCACCCTGCGGTTTTCCGGATTTATCATCTTTTTCATTATGAGCACTGTAGTAGCAGACATATATTCCGTTTATTTTAATCACCATCGGATCCCTTGTATTGTATAAGGGTCCTGAAAATAATGCAGCACTGTTATTTCTGTTCACCTGTCTTTTAAATTCTTTACCATCCTCACTAACGGCAAGGCATATACTATTCCAGTCGCCATAAAACATATAGTATTTTCCCTTCTCCTGAAAAACAAACGGAGCCTGCAATCCTCCTTTCTGTTCCGCCAGCGTAGTATCGGCTTCCATTGCAATTCCCATGGGTTGCCATGCAGTATCGGTTAAGCTTTTACCCTGCCACCTGTAAAACAGCCTTCCTTTCCCGCCCACATTTGTTCCACGAATACAGCTCCACAACTGCCAGGTTCCGTCTTCTGCCTGCCATACAGCAAAGTCCACCGGCTGCTGCTTTTCATTGGTATAAGCACCAAGGTCCGGCTGGCTGGTTATATTCCACCATTCGCCTTCAATAACAGGCTTATATGCAATCCTTGGTTTCTTTTTTTCTTCCTGGGAGAAAAGACTTGATTGAAAACTGATAATGCTCAGTACAATGCAGAAAATGAAACGGGCTTTGTTCACGCGGATTCTTTTTAGTTCATTAAGAAATAGAAAAATAAAGAATTATCCTGTGGAAAGGTCCGTTTTTATTTCAGGCTTTGCATCTCAATCTTCTTTATCATAAAAAATAATATGATAAAACTTATGGGATGGAGAATTCCCGCAATGACAAAAGCCGGTCCGTAACCTGAGTGCTGAATAATATAACCTACTAAAAGTGCAAAAAGCATGGCACCATAGGTTCCGATCGCACCCATTAAACCTGCAACTGAACCAACAATGCGGGAGGGGAAAAGATCGGTTGCGAGCGTTTGTACCAATGTTGACCAGAACTGGTGACCGAACATGGCCATGCTAAAGAATACGATCGCCATTCCTAAAGGACTGCTGGTTATAAAAAGAGAAGCGGGCAATAATGCGGCGGCGATAGCCATTGGCAATTTGCGTGAAAGATCAACGGAAAGATTTTTTTTCAGCATATAACTGCTCATCCAACCCCCGATAAAACTTCCTGCACCGGCAGCAGCATAAGGAATCCACGCATATGCCCCGACTCCCTTGATATCCAGGCCACGCACATCATACAGATATTTTGGCAACCAGAATATAAAAAAGAACCAGCCGGAGTCTGTCAGAAATTTTATGATGAGCAGCGCCCACACTTTCCTGTAAGCGAATAACCTGATCCAGGGAATTTTTGCAGCTACCGATACCCCATCAGCTTCCTGCTCCGTCGCTATGTAATTTTTTTCTTCTTCGGTTGCGAACCTGTTCTTTGCCGGAACTGCATATATCCGCAGCCAGGCAATCACCCAAATCAATCCTAAAATACCGGAAATAAAAAAGGCCCAGCGCCAGTCTTTCCAAACCACAACAGCGGCAATCAGCGGCGGAGCAATTACCGCTCCCAGGCTTGAACCTGTATTGAAAATGCCGAAAGCAAAAGATCTTTCTTTTTTTGGAAACCATTCTGATACTGCCTTTGCTGATCCGGGGAAACCGCCACCTTCGCCCAGGCCGAGTAAAAACCGGGCGAAACCAAGACCGGCAACAGTTGTTACAAAACCGTGAAGCATGTTCGCGAGCGACCACCACACAATCATCAATGCATAACCTTTGCGCGTACCAAGTATATCCATGATCCTGCCGCCAACTGCATACATGGTGCCATAAGCAAAAAGAAATAAACTGTTGATCTTGCCGTATTGCATATCATTAACAGGAATAAACTTCTTCAGCTCACTGATCACAATCGGCAAACTCTGTCTGTCGAGATAATTAATTGCAGTTGCCAGCGCCAGCAGTATGGCGATCCACCAGCGGAAGTTTTTTATCTTCCACTGCGCTTTACCGGTAGTTGGAGCAACTGTTGAGATCATTTTTTATTTCTTATGCTTTTTCCCAGGTTTCTTTTACAAACGCAACTGCGTCTTTCACACCCTCTTTTCCCTTATTACCCCATTCTTCCAGGCAAAGCCACCCATCGAAATTTTTTGATTTGAGATACTGAAATATTTCGCTGAACGGAACCAGTCCGGTCCCAATAGGTACGGGATCCATCTTACCGAGTGTGGCGGTTTCTGCCACATGGATCGTACTTACCTGGTCGTACACTTTATCGAGAACTTCAAGGGTTGTATTTTCTCCTGCTACAATAATATTTGCAGTATCAAAATTGATACGGATGGAAGTATCTTTTAATTGTGATGCGATTTCGAGGAAGATATGAGGCGGGTTACTGAAGTCCATATATTCCCATGCGCCGGGTTTTGAATGATCTTCATAAACGAGTACGATATTGTACTTTTCAGCCAGAGGCGCGGCTTTGCGAAGATAGCTCACTGCCCATTTTATTCCATCCTCTTCATTAGTTTGCGGGTGTGCCTGGCCGGCAGTGACCCGCAGGAATTTTGCGCCTATTGCTGACGCGAGTGCGATATCATGTACCAGGAAATCAAATTCGCGGTCTCGCTGTAATTCATCAGGATGAGTGAAATCGGGATAGGTAGTCACCATTACGAGTGGTATACCAATATCAGCAATATCTTTTTTTACCTGATCGATATATTTGGGTGTATGATTCTTTAATAAGATCAGACCTATATCAAAGGCATCGAGGCCGATACTTTTACAAAATGCTGCATATTCCTTAATCGTCAGTTCGCCATTCATGATAGCGGGGAAAAGAGAAACAGAAAGACAACTCATTTTCATAAGTGAAATATTATGATTGTGGTTTTTGCTGAACAAAAGGTTTTCCGAAACTGGTGAGTAAGCCACCATCGACATAGATGATCTGGCCATTAACAAAATCCGATGCTCCTGATGCAAGAAACACTGCTGCGCCATTCAGATCTTCAGGCGTCCCCCACCTGCCTGCGGGTGTGCGGCTAACAATATAATCGTTCAGCGGATTTCCGGCAACGCGGTATTCAGTATTGATTGGTGTGGCAATATATCCGGGACCTATCCCATTCACCTGTATATTATGCGGCGCCCATTCCGTTGCAAGATTACGGGTAAGCATCTTTAATCCACCTTTCGCTGCAGCATAGGCTGCTACAGTATCACGGCCTAACTCACTCATTAAAGAACAGATATTAATGATCTTACCGCGTTTGCGCCTGATCATATGCCTGCCGGCATATTTCGAATATTAGATGAGTAAAAGAGTTAATCAACAAATCTTGTTCTCGATCCTTTTATTTCTCGCCTCGGTGGGAATCCTCCTCTTCG
>JAATGW010000035.1 GCA_015654495.1 Chitinophagales bacterium | reverse complement strand
CTGAAAGTTTTACCAGTTCATCCATCAGGTCAATCCCGGCAACACGCTCAGGTAAGGGAACATTTAAAAAACGCGAAGCCCATACAATCGCCTGCCCATCAGCATTTATAATATCACAATCAGTAATTGATCTTTTCAGTTCCTGGTCCTTTTGTGCATTAACCAGTTTTGCCGCATTGATCACCACATGATGGATAGTCTTCCTTTCGGTTATAGCCTGGTCTATAATACCGACGGTCTGATCCATCGTCAGCACATCAACAGGTATGTCACAAATTTTAACCCTTTTCATGTTTACTGTAGTTCAGATAGGTGGATAATGCATAAAACATCCATGACTGCGACCAGCGCATATATGGAATTTTAGATGAAAAATATTTATTGATCTGGTAATAAAAATATCCCTGGCTGTTTTGCATATTGTCAATGGTCCAGTAGAGTACTTTGTCCAGTAATTGTTTATTATGATTAACCTTGTTCAGTTTGCATAAAGTAATTACCAGCTGAGCAGGTGCATGAACGTCGATAGGGTAGGTGGAACTGCTGTAGTACCGCGGTACACCTTCTTCGGTAAAAAAAGTTTTGATATAGTATTCAAAACCTTTGTCAGAACAATGCTGAAAGCTGATATCACCTGTGTAACGGGCATAGTCGTGGATACATTCCAGGTTATAGCCCGTATGAAAATTGTCGATCCACTGATGAAAATCGTAAGTACCATAAGCCCAGGCGCCATTTTTCTGCTGTTGTGCACAGCAAAAAGCGACTGATTTACGGGCTTCTTCTTTAAGTACATTTTCCCGGGTGTGATAATAAACTCTTGCCAGCAACCTGCTCCCGAGAAGTGATGCATTAAATACTACACTGGTATCCATTTTTGAATAAGAAAAAGCAAAATTGCCATCCTTATCATAAGTGCGGTTCAAATCTTTTAATATAAAATCGCAGGTACTCCGGGCAGTCTGTAATAAGGATTTGTCGCCCGTAATATCATAAGCATCAAGTAAAGCGCAGGCTACAAATACAGAGGCCACCACTGTAGGTGTTCCTTTTGGCTGAAAAAATGCTCTCGCTTCCCAGTCGAAATTATAACCCCAGCAGGCACCGCTATAACCAGGTGATATAGTGCTGTTGATTTTCTCTATGAAATATTTTGCCTTGTCGAGGTATTCCTGTTTCGGGTCAGCTTTGTAAAGCTGGCAGTAAGAAGAAAGAAATAAGCCAAGCGCTTTGGGATTGACTTCTTTTTTTATCCCTACCAGTTTTCTGAAATTAAACGGTGAACGTTTAAAAAACTGGATCCAGACAAGCCTCGAAAAGCGAAGTTTGGATATTACAGGTATAGCCTGAAAAAACCGGCTGTTTAACCCATCATAGGGATCATAGCCCTTGAACTTTTCAGATTCACAGAATTCCTTAAGACTGATAAATGAGTTGTGTATCTTCTTATTCATCCAGGCTGATCATTTGAGGATTTCCGGTGAATAAACTATCTAAAATTTTAAATGTCGTTAGTGTGGTAAGGCAGATACTGCGGAAAGGAATCGGACTATCATGCCCGTCTTTCAGGGCCTGGATAAATCTTTCTACTTCTTCTTTATGTCCCTTGCCATTTGATTTGAGCTTAACTACTTTGCCACCACGATAAATGATTCCATCTTTGAAATCATTAATCACAGCCGTCTTTCCACCACAGAACACTTCAATGGATTCCTTTGGTAAACCTTTGTCACCATTGGCGAGATATGTGAGATTTCCAACAGAGCCATCATTGAATTTGATTACGATGGAAATATTATCAGCCGGTGTGATCTTATCATTTGAACTGGTTATGCAATCTGCATATACCTTTTCAGGTTCTGCATTAGTGAAGTATTGCATAAGGTCAATAAAGTGGCACATTTCTCCGATGATTCTTCCGCCGCCGATATCTTTTTGCTGCAGCCAGTTGTCTTTTGGAATAAATCCTGCATTGATCCGCATATTGATAACCATTGGCTCATCTGCACTCATGAATTCTTTTTTGATCTGTTCGCAGATCGGTGCAAATCTCCGGTTAAAACCAACCAGCAGTGGCTGCGAGAATTTCTTTTTTGTTTCAATTACTTCATTGAGCTGTACGACATTCATCGCCAGTGGTTTCTCAACAAATACATTTTTCCTCGCTTTCAATGCAGCTATCGCAAGCGACGCATGTGATTCATGGGGAGTGGCGATAAAAACTGTATTGATCTGATCATTGTTCAGAATATCTGTTACTTCAGAAGAACATGCGTTGAATCCGAATTTGGTAGCAACATTTTTTGCAGTGATGCCGCGTGTTGTAACAACATAATCCAGCGAACCTCCGGAAGCTTTTACATTCGGGATAAGGTAACTCTGTGCAAAACTTCCCGCCCCGATAAATGCCGTATTGATTGCAGCAACGGGCTTATTTGAAATTTTTACAAAGGACTTGTGCTTGGTTTCATTTTCAGCATATTTCAATAGTATGCCAACAAATGGCTGCGGAGTTTTTCCGAGAATGATATCGTATGCTTTTTCAGCATCGGCAATATCAAAAACATGGGATGTAAGCGGTTGCAGGTTTAAAGATTTTTTGGAAAGCAGGTAAAGGAATGCTTCCATATTCCGCTGTTCCGTCCAGCGTACATATGCGAACGGATAGTCAACACCACCGTCTTCATATTCTACATCATAACGGCCTGGGCCATACGAACATGACATACGGATATCCAGTTCCTTACGGTAATAATGAGGATCGCGGGGGATATCAGTTTTTACAACGCCAACAACAACCACTTTTCCTTTCTTTCTTGCCAGTGAACCCGCCAGTTCAATCGGATCATTTGAAAGAGTTCCTGCAGTGATGATAACAGCATCGAAACCTTTGCCATCTGTGAAATTATCACAGGCTGAAATCAGGTTGGAATCGCCGCGGTTAATAGCACTGTCAGCCGAGTGTTCATTAGCTATTCTTACGAAATTATTATCGAGGTCGATGCCCATAACTGAACAACCATTGGCCTGCAAAAGCTGGCAGGTGATCTGGCCGATCAGGCCCAAACCGATCACCGCAATTTTTTCACCGAGCCGGGGCTCTGCCTGGCGCACACCCTGTAGTGCAATAGCACCAAGTGTTGTGAAAGATGCATCTTCAAAACTCACATTATCCGGTATGCGTGCAATCAGGTTCTGAGGTATGGCAGTGATCTCTGCATGCGAAGCGTAGTCCGCTCCCGCACAGGCAACACGATCGCCCACTTTAAAAGCACCGCGTGTATCCATACTTGAAATAACAACGCCACTGGTGCTGTAGCCAAGTGCTTTCAACGAATCCAGTTTTGTTCTTACTTTATTGAGAGTGGCGGCAAGCCCTTCCTTTCTGAAATTCTGAATTACCTGAGCAACAAGGTCCGGACGTTGGCGGGCTTTGTTTAACAGGTTTGATTGTGCCACTTTAACTGTACTGCGTTCAGTACCGGCACTGATCAACGAAAATTTAGTTTCTACCAACACCATGCCTTCAGATAAGGTGGGTTTTGGAACCTCATCAATATATAATTCTCCGGTCTTAAAATTCTGAATCACTTGTTTCATAAGCTGCCAGTTTGTCCAAATAGTTGCGGATGCTGTTTAAGGCTGAGTTTCAGCCTTCTTATTTAACGGTACGTATGTTTTGTTATTATTATTCTGCAGGTATGTTCACCTGCTTTAATTATAATTATTCTGGATTTTTTCTGAATACGGAAACAAACAGGCTGGATCCGGCGGATAGTGGAAGAATTTTTTTGGCGAATCCTGAACGGGGTACCGCGTAATAATGATATGATAATATCCTGAAACCCAGTCTTTCAACTTTCCTGTTGAAGCTGTGGGGTGTCAGTTTATTGTGTACATAGCTCAGGTATCTCGGATACCTCATGAGTTTATAGGAGAGACTTTCCAGTTTCCGGTACCAGGAGTTCATATTCGGCATGGAAACAATAAAAACCCCGCCAGGATTGAGCATATTCTTCACATCGCGCAATGCCTGATCGAAATCGGGGATATATTCAAGCACACTGGAAGAAAAGATTACATCGTATTTTTT
>JAATGW010000044.1 GCA_015654495.1 Chitinophagales bacterium | reverse complement strand
TAGTACCTGGGAACAGGCTGTTGAGGTTGCTGTGCGGGCAAATGTAAAAAAACTGGTGATCACCCATCACGATCCGGACCACAACGATGATTTTCTGGATGCCATGGAAGTTGAATGCCGGAAAGTTTTTCCAAACAGCGTGTTTGCGAAAGAAGGTATGGAAATCCAGGTTTAGCTAACCGCAATAAACCTCGGAGGTCTAAGACCTCGGAGGTTTTTGTGGAAAGGTTGTCTATCGAAGATCAGGAATTAAAAATATCAGAATTATAGCGATCAAGGGCATTCAGCTCTTTGAAAGAAAGCGTCAGTCTCTCTATTAAGTTGCTCTCCCCTGCCCTCACCCAAACCCTGGGATCGTAGTATTTCTTGTTGGGACTATCCGGTCCTTTTGGATTTCCCAATTGCGATCCGAGATATGCTGCATTTGCTTTGTAGTACTCGTAAATGCCTTCCCAATAAGCCCACTGCAGATCGGTATCGATATTCATTTTAACAACACCGTAGCCGATCGCCTCTTTTATTTTTTCCGGCTCACTTCCTGATCCCCCATGGAATACAAAATTGATCGGATTAACACCAGTATTGTATGTTTTTTCAACGTACTTCTGGGAATTGTTAAGGATCACAGGCTCCAGCTTAACATTACCCGCTGAATATACGCCGTGTACATTTCCGAATGCTGCTGCAACAACAAAATTCTCACTCACACTACTGAGTTCTTTGTACGCATATGCAACTTCTTCCGGCTGCGTGTATAGTTTGGCGTTATCTACATCAGAATTATCAACGCCATCTTCTTCGCCTCCTGTAACACCTAATTCTATTTCAAGGAACATATTCAGTTTAGTCAGGCGCTCCAGGTACCGTTTGCAGGTTTCAATATTTTCTTTGATAGGTTCTTCTGACAGATCGATCATATGGGAGGAAAACAGCGGTGTGCCATTCTTTTTATAGAAAGCTTCACCGGCTTCGATCATTCCGTCTACCCATGGCAATAATTTCTTTGCTGCATGGTCAGTATTCAGCAAAACGGGAACCTCATACAGACCCGCAATCTGATGCACATAATTTGCTGCTGCTACTGCGCCCTGGATCGAACCCAATTGGTTGGTATTTGAAACACCTTTGCCAACAAAAAAAGCCGCACCTCCGTTTGACAACTGGATAATCACGGGCGATTTAACGGCCCGGGCAGTCTCCAGTGTTGCGTTAATAGTACTTGAAGTAGTGATATTCACTGCTGGTAGCGCGTATCCTTTAGTTTTTGCGTCAGCGTACAGTTGTTTAGCTTCCTGGTAGTTGAGAACTTTTTTCAAAATATCTGTTTTATTTTGGAGAAATCATTTCAATTGTCAATTAACTCAATCTGAAAGAAAATATATTAATCCGGTTTAAGAAAATTTATTTATTGCCAACTGTACAAAATGCGGCTGGAGACCCTCATCCAACCAACTTATTTGTCGATTTTTCAGAATTCAGATAATGTCTGCCTGAAGGTGAGGAGGGACGAAATGCACAAAACGGTTAATTGCAGGTACGCGATGCATCGCGACCTACAATTAACCGCGTACCTGCAATTAACGCCTATGCCTTTTTGCCTGACCATGTATACACCAGATACGAAAAGCAAATCCGGATGATATTATTGTCGACATGCTCTATTGAGCCACCGCCTTTCCACAGCCTTTCCCATATATATCCTTCTCGCCCTTCCTCTGGTTATTGCACAAATACGACCAATTCTCCCACAGACATCTCTTCCCCCGAGATCGTTTGTAAGGCTGAAACTTAAAGTAACGGGCCATCACCGGCTCAGCCAACAAAACCATCTGTTCTACCGGATTTGCCCGGATATTTGAAATTCACCCCTCGCTACTTGCTCCCTTATGACTTACGGATATGGAATATTTGCCAACGATGCCTTCCGGTTTGTTATCCTGTCTGGTTAAATATGAGAAAGATTTTATCGATTGCTATTTACCCGGATCAACTGTCGTGCAGGAAATCTGCATACAATAAAACAGGACGCAATGGATGCAATTATTAAAAAGATGGACCGGCTTGTGATTATTCAATCTCAAGGCAGAAAGCAAAAAACAGTTACGCGATTTTAAAAATTTAATCAGACCTTATTGGATCAGGTTGCTGCAAAAAGATTTAAATTATTCCCTCAGGTTTTGAATCCTCCTTCCTAACGTACTATTTCGGATTTAAAATCAGTGATGCTCATATTTTCCGTAAGGACTTCGGGACTGATGCCGGAAGAACAATTTTGCTTAATTACAACACCCGTACAAGCGTTCAAACGGATAGCGGGTCGTTTACTACCGGATTTTAAAAAATCTGATTTTTCAATTTTGTTTGCAATAAAACTTAGCCCGTTTACACTATAGGCAGACAACAACGGGTAATCGTAGATTTTAAAGAAGTTCTTTTCTATCCTGATATTCCGGTGTACATAGTTCCCTTTGATCTTTTCGTGCGCCTGCGGATTAATATTGATCACATAATTATCCGGAAAAGAATTATAGCCACATTCAATAAACTCATTATTTCTGATCGTGACATCCATTACAGGACCGGATTCATACCAGCCTGAAGCATCATTCTCTATCAGTATTGCATGCATTCCTGTACGGTAATAAACATTATTCTCGATCAACACTTTTCTTCTCGTGGTTATAAGTGTTCCCCGGGTACTTGTTCTTTCGAAACGCGAGTTCCGGATTGTTAGTGATGGTGTCCAAGTAATATTTTCCAGTGCATCACCAACCTTTAATGTTGAAGAAGGATGATCTATCTCTACCAGAACTTCCCTTTCACCGACCAATATTGCCGATTTTACAATTGCCGAATCAAAGATCCGCAACGAAGCGGAATTCAGCAGCGCCACAGTATCTCCTGAAACGAATGGCAAAAATCCATAAGTCTGATGGTGCATGAACCTTAGCAAATATTTGCCCGGCGAGATTATCTTACTCAGTTTCAGATGTGTGCCATGTACATTGACCGCGTCATCGTGCAACCCATTGAATCTGCAATGATCGATAATAATCTGCCCTTTGCAACCAGAGAAATGCATACCGTCTGCGGATGAAGCAATCATGCGCCCGCTACCGGTTTCCGGCTCAATGAAAACACTATCGTAGCGGAGGTTTTCGCAAAATTGTGAAACGATTCCGAGTCCATGCATCGAGTTCATGTGCACGTTTTGCAGGGAAATATTTTTCGACCGGTTCTGGAAAACCGCGACATAATCGCGATAACGGTCACGTATAGTGAGTA
>JAATGW010000604.1 GCA_015654495.1 Chitinophagales bacterium | reverse complement strand
GGTTTGGTGGTAAAAAATGGCTGAAAAATCTTCTCAATGAGTTTTTCCGGAATGCCGTTGCCGTTATCCTTTACCGTTATCAACACGTTGCCCGCCTTTTTTTCTGTCTTTAAAATAACCTGTGGTTTAAAATCAGGATCAGCATTCTTTTTTTCAGCGACAGCATCTGCCGCCGATAAATTTGTTTTGTTTCCAGTGACTTCTCTGGCTTCAGCCCTCGCCAGGGCTTTGGCTGAGGACTTAGCGGAGACAGCATAAAATGCGTTGTTATAGAGGTTGAGCAAAACCCGACCTATGTCCTGGGCGACGATATTTATTTTTCCAATATTGGGATCAAATTCAATTTTCAAATCTGCATTGAAAGATTTATCACGGGCGCGTATTCCATGAAATGCCAGGCGCAGGTATTCATCAGCCAAAGCATTGATATCAGCAGGCTCTTTTTGTCCTGTACCTATTCTCGAATGCTGCAGCATGGATTTTACAATATCGTCGGCACGCTTGCCATGGAATAATATTTTTTCCCCGTTGATCCCTATTTCGGCTGCAAGCTCGCTCACATCCTGAAGATTATTTTTAGCTATGGCTGTTTTCATTTCGTCGAGCAATTCTGCATTTACCTCAGAAAAATTGTTTACAAAATTCAAAGGATTCTGGATTTCGTGAGCTATCCCTGCGGTGAGGCTTCCGAGAGAAGCCATTTTTTCAGATTGAATCAATTGCGACTGTGTGGCTTTGAGCTCGTCAAGCGTTTTCTCCGTCTTTTCTTTCTGCTGGCGAAGTATGGTATTCAGTTTCTGCTTTCGCCTGTTATTAAACAAGAGTATGAATGCAATTACAAGAAATGCAATTAAGCCTCCTCCAAGAAGGTATTGACGATTGCGCTGGCGAAATTCATTTTGCGCAACCTCAAGTTCTCTTTGCCTTTTTTCTTCTTCATATCCCATCATGTCGAATTGCTTCGCTTTCGACGTGTTAAATATATCCTGATTCACATCTCCAACCATTTTCACATACTTGAGTGCACTGTCTGTATTTCTTCTTTCATATTCGTAGACATATGCAAAAAGGCTGGCTGCATGCAATTCAAATAATTTGTAGCGATACTTCTGTGAAATGGCCAGTGATTCCCGCAAATAATATATACCGGAATCGATACTGAATTTATGATGAAGGAGTGTCTCTCCATAGGATGTATAAAAAATACAGGTCAGGAATGGTGTTTCAAGCTGCTTACTTTTTTCCATGCCTTGTAAAAAATAATATTTTGCCATTGACAGGCTGTCGGTGCCATATAAATAGATATTGCCGGATATGAGAAAGGGAACAGGGTTTTTGAGAAAGTCTGCCAACGTAGAACGATTACCTCCTTTGTTCATGTAATAAAGCGCTGAATCAATTCTGTCCAGTTTCATAAAAAAAAATGCAAGCTGATAAAAACAATAGCTGACATCGAGCGGCTGATCGCCGGAATTGCGGTAATGCTGTATTGCAGTATGCAACAGCTTTACTGAAAGACTATCATTATTATTCATCGAATTCAGATGACTGATCATCTGATAGATAGCTGCCAGAGCGCTTTCTTTGTGATCATTATTATTCTGAGCCAGCCTGAGGCTCTTATGACACATATTCAACGCAGCACCATACTCACCAACACGATCCAATGCTTCGGCTTTTCCCAGATGTCCCAGTATTTCTCCATAAGTATATTTTATAGTACGTGATTTCTGAATGGCTTCTTCAGCATAAAACAGCGCAGTATCGGGATCCACATAAGAATAAAATGCAGACAGTTTAGCCAGCGCAAAAACAGCAGCACTGTCAGAAGGCGGATTTGCAAGAATTTTTCTGAGGCTGTCGGTATTTTCCCGCTGTGCATGAAGAATAGGGAAATGAAGTGATAGGCAACAAATCGCAATAAACTTTTTCATGCATTAAGATTAGTACTGTATATAAATGAATCTGATCTTTTATAAAGATGGGTACCCGGCGGCAGAATTCCGATTCGCTTTATATTTTATCGGAAACCGGCATTAAACTAAATTAAGGTTTTGAAAGCTTATTCCCTCGGGGAAATCAAAAGGGTTTCAGCTATTATAAGGTAGCGTGACTATAAATTCAACGCATGCGCCGGGATTGTTAACTATGCTGATTTTGCCACCCTGTGCAATGACTATATCATAACTGAGCGACAATCCAAGTCCGGTTCCCTGACCCGTAGGTTTCGTTGTAAAAAAAGGTTGAAAAATTTTGTCCTGTATATTTTCCGGAATACCACCGCCGTTGTCCCGAACCCTTATTTCGACTGTCGACAGTATTTTTATTGTGGTTATCAAGAGATGAGGCAGCCAGGCCTTATCTGTGTTTTCGAGTTGACGCTTTGCCAGAGCATACAGGGAATTATTATACAGGTTCAGCAGAACCTTCGCGATATCCTGGGGTATCAGAACCATTTTGCCGATAGTTGGGTCGAAATCAGTTTTCAAAACAACATGAAAGTCTTCATTCTTTGATGCGAACCCCTTTCTGCCGGAAAGGAAGGCATGATAGGCAATCCTCAAACATTCATCAGCCAGGGCATTCAGTTCAATAAGTTCTTTTTCTCCCGTACCTGTTCTGCTATGCTGGAGCATATTTTTTACTATATCATCGGCGCGTTGTCCATGGTGAAGTATCTTTTCTTCATTAATTCTTATATCTGCAACGATTTCTCTGGCCTCAGCAATATTTCCCTTTTCTATTTCCTGATCGAGCTCTGAAAGCAGATCTTTATTCAGATCAGAAAAATTATTCACAAAATTGAGCGGGTTCTGGATCTCATGTGCGATGCCGGCCGTAAGTTCTCCGAAGGATGCCATTTTCTCAGACTGGATCAGTTGTTTTTGTGTTGCTTTTAATTCTACAAGTGCCTGGTCGGCATTATTTTTTTGAATTTCAATTTCCTTTTTTTGTATCTCACTTTCTTTATAAAGGCCAGCTAATTCCACATTGCGAACCCTGATCAACTCTGCCTGTGCCCGGGCTTTTTCATTCAGCCTCACTTTATATGCTATTGCTAAAGCATAGATCAGAATCTGTCCGATTTGTCCGATCGGCCAGGGATTGAAAGGCAGGGAAATAATTCCGTTTCCCCGAAGCAAACCAAGGATAGTGAAACATATCAGCCATAGTGCGCCGGCCACATACAAACGCGTCAGCATCGTATTAAAAAAGGCAATCCTGATCAGGAATACCAGAAAAAGAAATATAAATATGAAGTTTATTTCAACCGGCATCATGTGCCTTGTAAAAGCCAATGCCAGTATTAATATGAGCAGGCTGATGATCCAGAAACTGAGTGCCCACCTGAAAACAATATCCAGCCGTCGGGATAATTGCGGCAGATTAATAAAGTACCTGCCAAACAAAGCATAGAAAATAAAACTTCCCATTGCAAGCAGGTAAAAAGCAGCAACCGATAAGTGAGGGTGTTCAGGAATATACCAATCCACAAATGGAATATCCGATTGAAGTAAAAGATAGTGTTGCGAAAGCATAAATGTGTAAATAGCAAAAAACAGATATGCCTTTTCCCGAACAAAAAAGAAAAAGAAGAAAGATAAGATGGAGAATAAGAATACGCAGCTGCTCAATATACTCATACCCAGTTTAGCGGCTGACTCAGGTATCCCGATTACCGGGTTTCGCAGTTGCGGGGACGAAATAATGGCTGCTTCGTATTCATTGTAAATTTTAACGTAAATGCTTTTTGTTTCACCTGACACTACAGATAACAACACCCGGCACAGCCCTGGATTTTCTTTTATGGTTTTTTCTGAACGCGGTACGAATACTCCCGTCCGCTGATGATCTGTAATTTTGCCTGCACTGTCCGCATACCATATATCAACATATCCATTTTGCGCATTAAAATCTTTAAATGCCGTATCCTCAGCAAACATTAACCACCAGTTTGAAATAGTCCCTTCAGCTTTAATGTTTATTTTTTGCCAGTAAGTAATATATGGCTGTGCGGGTTGCGTGAATGCAGAGAGAGCTTTAAACCGGTTATCGTATTTTCCTGAAATGATATCCTGAAGAGTGAGATTGTTCAACGAATCCGTAAGGACGGAGGCATAGTTTTTAAGTTCATGTAATTGAACTTTTGCATCTGCTGTATAAACCAAATCCGAATTGTAGTCATTAATCTGAACAAGCTGAGCAGTTGCCAAAAAAGACATGAATGTTGTGAATATGAAAAGGCAACATCGTTTCACTTTAGCAAATTTGACCGGTTATTGGCAATAGATAGATCCAGCTTCTGATTATTTAAAACATACTTAATAGCCGCAGGGATGAAAAATAATTCAACTTCTTATCATGGTGTTTTTATCACCATGCTTCCCCCGGGGTTTAATCTATCATAAGTTAACGATAATTCAGGTCCTGTACCCGGTCCTTTGCGGTAGCTGGAAAACGATTGAACAATTCAATTGACTATCGTTTGTTGAATACCATTTCCATTTTCTGCACACAGCATTTTGAAGTATCCTTTCTGGGCTTTACATCTGTGACAGAAAATGGAAGGCATGTCTATCATGCCATTGCTTTCCGTAACATTTCTATACTTTTTGGAACTGCAGAAAAAGGATCTTCTTTACCCTCGAATTCGAGCGACAGGTAACCCTGGTAATTTACTTTCTTGAGGATATTAAAGATGCGTTTATAATCAAGATCGAGGCTGTACCATTCCCCGCCGCCATAGTAGGTTTTGGCCTGAACAAAATTCGTGTAAGGGGCGAGCATTTCGAGTTTGCTGTATGGATTCTCGAGAAAATTTCCTGTATCCATCATGATACCCAGCCAGGGCGAATCAATGGCTTTTTTTATCCTTAATTGTCCCTCCGGTGTTGAACACAGGCCCCAGTGATTTTCCAGCGCCAGTAGTACACCAAATTCTTCTGCTGCCGGCAGGCATTGCTGAATACTATCGATGCACCATTTGAATCCATCATCTTCTGTGTAACCAGGAAGCACCGGTTCAACTCCTCTGTTTTTCATCAGGTCATCAAAAGATTTTATCGTATTCCATCTGCCGGAATTAAGCCGCAGACAGGGGATGCCCATTTTTGCTGCCAGCTCTATACATTTTTTTGTATGTGCAATTTCTTTTTGTAAAAATTCTTTATCCGGGGATACAAAACTCTGGTGAATTGATAAGCAGGTAAAGGTGATGCCACTTTGAAATGCATGCCGTTTCAGATCCTGTATATATTTGTTGTCTTCTCCTTCCATTTGCCGGTGCAGAATATCAATTCCTTCAACACCTAATTTTGCTGCTTCGTCAATCACTTTCTTTATAGGGAATTTTTCGCTTTTGAAATGCCAGTAGGAATAGGAGGAGATGCTGAGTTTAATTCTTGAAAAAGCCGGCGAATTTAATGGCTCACTAAAATGCGGCAATACCGGAACTGCAAGAGATCCTGCGATACTGTTTTTGAGAAAATTTCGTCTGGAAAAATTCATATTGAAGTAAGAAGTAAGAGGTGAGAAGTAAGAAGTCTGCTCATATAATGGTTGGCAATGTAATAATAAATTCTGCTTCCTCGCTAAGGTTTGCTCACGGCCTTTGAACCGGATACTGCGGGTATCTTACCATCATTTACTTTAATAATATCATAGGATAAAGAGAGCCCGGACACGGTACCTGTGGGCCTGGCTGGAACAAAACGGTTGAAATATTTTGTCAACAATTTTATCCGGAATACCCTTATCGTTATTTCATCCTGGTTTGCCTTTTTACTGAGTTGACTGACGCTATCAGTTGATATTCTTTTGTTTCTGAGACGCCGTGCCTTCCGGGGACATCATGCATGACGTCTCTACGAATTTCTGTTTCTGTTTCTCCCCTCGTCCTCTCTCTTTCTCTTACAACCTTCCAGTATCTCTCTGATAATTTATTTTTTTCCAATATTATTTCTCGTCACAAAAGCATCATAACTTTTTTTGAATTGCTGATAAGGATAAACACCATTTTCAGGCTTTTCTGTGCCTGTGGCTGATTTTTCTACAAGTTCGAAATAAGCCTGCGGATATTCATCCGAATACAATCCTGGCAAGATGCCCATTCTATTTAAACCAAGATAAAGCGAAAACAAAAAGAAGATGGAAGTGATGAGTAGTGAATGATCCTTTAGTTTAAAAATGATTGAAAAAGACGATTCTGTTTTACCGTTCAGAATTCCTTTGCTACTGAATGTACAGTAAAGAATATCTATGAATAACAGTGCAAATGCAATCGCACCGATAAGTTCACCGCTGGGCTGGTGAACCGGCATCAGTACCAATGAAAAAAGAAACAGGATGAGACTGCCATAAAACAAAACTACAGGCAACGCAAATTTTGGTTGCTGCGGTAAAATTGCTTTACCCAATATGATCATTTTCCTCAGGTACACTGTAATTAATACCAGGGCTGCAACGATCAGCAGAATTTCCAATCCCTGAATGCGGATATAAAAAACCCGAAGGGAAAGTAATACTGAAATAATGGAGAGACTAAATAGTTCTGCGATGGCATAGAAATTTTTAGCTCCTTTCTTTCTCAGCATAACAATGCCCCTCCATAGAAAAGTAATTGCGAACGTGATACCAACGATACCAAGTATGGTGAGTCCGTAACTATTCTGTGCCATAGAAGCAAATGCGCCCATGATCAGAAGGAAAAATAATATATAGAAGAGTTGTGCGTATCTGTTCATTAGTTAGGAATAAAATCAGTATGATTATAATAATGGTTCAATGCATTATCAACGGCAGCCCAGCGCTGGTTTTTTTCCAGTCTCTCTTTTGCTCTGCTGGCTTCCATCAGGATGAGCGTCCGGCATTGAAGGTCCTGTGATTCCGTAAGGGTATTGGGAATCGATGTAAGAGCGCGATAATAATTTCCTTCCATCGTGATTCCGTTGACCTGCGCAGTAATGCCCCTGAGTTTATTTTGTTCCGGTATATCCCTGAGGATGCCCGCAGCAGCCTGATTTATTTTCCTGCTTCCTATTTCGGATAGTAAACGCACTATTTCCGGACGGGAATCTAAAAGATTTATGGCGTTTGAATAATCCGCTTTCTGCATTTTTGACCATGCGGAATCAGCGAATTCAAAGGCACGCGGATCTGCGTTTTGCTGGTACAATACTTCAGCCATCGCAGAATAAACAATCACTTTTTCTACATTTCCGGGAAGCAATTCTGCAATAGCAACTGCTTCATTTATATGGCCTGCTTTGCCGAGATTGGAAGCGAGCCTTTTCATTTCGTTGAAAATAAAGCCCTTTTCCAGATATTCATATCTGTCAGATGATTTGCGCAGATTCTGTATTTCTATATCGCGGTAATATTTCATTCCGGATACTGAATCATCGCGCATAAATGCCCCGCTGCTTAATACCAGCAATGCGAGATTCCTGTCGAACTCCCCGCCCGCAGGGTGTTTCCGAACGAATGTGAGAATGGTTTTTAGTACGGTATCAGGTAAACTAACCGTATTGCTATATACATTTCGAGGCAGTTGCGGTTGTATTTCAAATGCTTTGGAAATCCACAGGTGGATGAGCTGCAAATCCTTGCCGGTTTTAAAATATTCAGCGAGTAAATTATTTCTCACCAGAAAATCAAACATATAGCCTCCATGATAAGTCCAGGCAAACCAACCATCACGATAGTCGGGATATATAAACAGGTTTTTATGGGAAATTTCGCTGGTACGAATACCGTCGCTATTATAAATGAGCGTGGTCGAAGAAGTCTTTTCACGATATGCGTTACTCACCAAAGCGTAAGATGCAAAGCCTTTCTTCAACCAATCGTCGAGCTGAACAGTATCCAATGGTACCTGCCGGTCAGTACGATATTTGTATTCAAAAACCGCTTTACGTTTGTAATTCATTGCCTCTTCAAAATTCCTTTCATCAGCATCAGGTATTCTCCTGATCAGGCTGTCGTAGTCTGAAACCATGGCATTGAAAACCGGACGTTCAGAGAAGTAGAGATTGGGATAGATATAGCCACGGAGAGATCTGTAAAAATTTTTCTGATAATTAATGAAATACAGGTGAGCGATATAGCCTGAACGGATAACTGTATTCCGGACAAGCGTGATCGGAGGGTTATCATTGGTATTGGCTGCAATCCAGTTCAGGAAGCGGGGTACGAGATCCCTGTGATTGTACTGGTATAAATAACCCAGCACGTTCAGGTGATTGTTGAGCACTCGTGGAGTTTCAAAATAGCTCCGCTGATTATTATCGAGCAACTGCCTGAAACACCATTCAGTTTTTTCAATATTACCTTCAGCCGCATAAAGCGAGGCGAGTGTATGGTATCCGCCGTTAAAATCAAATGACTGGCGACCGGCAGGTTCAAAATTTCCCTTTGCGTAATAAAGATTAAATGCTTTTTTCGCTGAATCGCTTTCTTCGGGTGAAATGACCTGGAGCAGGCTGTTGATCTTGTCAGCAGTGGCATTACCAAATGTGAGCCAATAATGCACGGCCATGTTTAATTCGACTGGTATGGTAGGCCTGTAAAGAGAAGTTTGCTGATAATACTGCTTAGCAAGCTGGTAGCCCTTTTCCGCTACTCCTGTAAGTGTTTCTTTTTTGGTAAGGTCGGGGTTATAGTATTGATCCATGGCCAGGGAAACCATGAATTTATTGCCTTCATTTACTTTGAATTCCGGAGGGAATTGATTGGATTCCGATAAGAGTAATCCTGCAGTGAGTTTGAACAAGTCCTTTTTTAAAGCAGAACTGTCATGTTTATTCATACTTACCAGCTGTCCATAAGTTTCGCTGGCGAGTTTTAGTTTTTCGCGGGAATTCAGTTTTTCGAGGTACGCTATCAGCGATCCGCTTTTAAATCTTTCCTCTGCTATGAGATAGGTGGCTTTATCAGCAATATTTACTTCCTGGCTTGCCAGAAGGGTAGTTGATTCTTTTCTTACCCGGTTGATAACATTCTCATTCTTTTTCTCATCGGCATTATACCAGTAAAATCCGGTGAGGACAAGCATGATCAGAATAGCCATTACCGTTCCGATCCGGCGTGCCCCGTATTTCATAAAAGTGCGTGCAAAGATTTCTTTCCTCGAGCTCTTTTTTAGAAACAGATCGGTGTTCTGTAAAAGTTCCCCCGCATTTCTTTCTTTCTCTGCTTTATTTACAGCTATACCAGCATATCGCATTAGCCAGGCCTTATTTGGTCTGGATTCCCGGTACCAATTTTCAAAGAACGTGAGGGGGCCTATCGGCAATAAATAACCGCTTTTCTGACCACTCTGCTGCCAGCGGTCAAATTGTTTTCTGAAGTCGAGCCAGGTGCTGTAAGATTCAAATTCTGTTTTGGCCCATGTTTCGAGTTTGTCCCAGTTGCGAATGAGGCTTTCATGCGTAATATCCAGAACTGTATCCGGCTTCAGCTGAAATGTTGCAGGATCCTGTGTTTTAAAAGGATGTATAAATGAATTCCCTTCCTCACGGAAAATATTGATCACGTTGCCTGCGACCGTGGTAGTGATTTTTGGAATATTGATTAATCCTGTGATTTCGGCAAGGGTCATCCTGTTTCTGACGGCCCTGCTGTTATCTATTTTTGTAAGGCCCGTAAATGTGGTGGAAATGATGCGCTTCACTTCATCGTCGGAAAGGGGAATATCAGGATAGGATTCGTTATAAAACCTTGCGGAATTTTCGTACAGCAGATTTGCATGTATATCGATCACCCGGCTCAGGCCTGTTTCGCGGTAAAATTCCTTATGTGTTGCCGGGAGATTTTCAAACCAGTTCTGAAAACGGTTGAAATCTTCTTCCGGTAAATCGTCCGGGGGCATCCCGCCAACCATAGCATAATGGATGAGGTCCATCTGCTCACGGCCATGGTCAGCTGCCAGCCATACCTGGTTTAATGCATGCTGCAGTATTGGCAGCTGATCAACTCCGTCAGCCATATCAAAAACCAGACGCTCAATTAAGCGCTGGGAGATAGTATTTCCACTTAACAAAGCAGGTTCCTCGATAACTTCTTTCAGATCCATCCGTTTCAGCCTCGGAACAAAAAACTGCGAAAAGCCGATATATTCAGGAAGTCCGCGGAAAGCAGAACACTGGCCGATATAATCGGATCGCATTGTACAAACAATAAAAACCGGCAGATTTCTTTTAATAGCGATACGGGCAGATTCCAGCAGCAGGTTTACCACAATCTGTGCGTCTGTGGAAGGAGCGTCGTTATAATAATTTTCGGGATTTGTAAAGAATTCTTCAAACTGATCAGCAATGATTAACAGATTGGCTGCGTTTCGCTGTTTTTCTTTTAATTCTTTTTCTGAGAGGGCCGATTCACCGCCTTCAGCAGTACGGGGATAATAAGATGATTGGGTATACAGATCTACGAGCGAGGAGTATCCGCGCCTTAGTTCGGTTTCCACGGTTACCGGATTCAGGTCCAGTTTTTCAGCAATTGCTAATGCAAGATTAAGCACCGGATTTCTTTCCGGCCTGAAAGAGGCTACGGCCCAGTTAGAAAATTTCGCTTTAAAAAATCCGGCACGCGCATTGGGTATAAGTCCGCCATAAATAAGCGAAGACTTTCCTTCTCCGGAAGCTCCGGAAACCATCAGGAATTTGTTCTGCTCAAGTAATGCCGTAATCTGATCTACCTGCTGATCGCGGCCCTTAAAATAAATACTTTCATCCTCCGTAAATGAACGGAGTCCAGGATAAGGACAAATGGCTACGAAATCAGTTACTTTCATCGATATACCTTAAATCCAGAATAGAGAGTTTTGAATAGTTGCTGTTATAGTAGTTCCATTCTTTACCAGACAGCCCTTTATTGATATCATAACTATAAAGAATAGACGAAAAAAAATCAGGCAGGTCTCCATCTGAGCTCAACAATGGAATATTTGCTTTAGCCTCATATAATTTATCATCAAAACCAAAAGCCCCGCAGATATAAACGGTTGCATAAAATTTTCCGGGAATATTCTTAATAAGACGGAATGCTTCTGATACGTTTTCGTTTGTGGGCTGAAGAACAAGTGATGTGGCCAGCACTTCTCTGTTGGGTTGCTCCTGAGTAGTTATCTCTGCCCTTGGGACTTCCATTCTTGCTGAGTCGATCATTTGCTGAACCAGGGGACCTTTGTATTTTTCATACTGTAATTCATATGCGACAAAGGCATACAAGGACGACCTGTTGATGGGATTTTTAAACACAGCAATCAGCTCCGCGGCTTTTTTTGTTTCCCCGCTTACCAGCAGGCCTTTGATTGCCTGGCCGATAACACGGAAACTCTGGTTGGCGACATTTCCGGCAAATTCCTTTGCCCGAAGTATATTCAGCAGATTACCAGGTACCACCTGCCGGTACATATTCAGCATACCTGCAGTATCCTTTTCTGATTGCGCCTCACGGCCACCGTATAGGTATAAAAAATTAAGATTGGATTCTTTGGCAAATGGGAGGCTACTACACTGCTTCTCAAGGTTGGCAAAAGTAGTATAGGGAATAAGTTTAGTCATCAGGCCCGATGGTGCAAACTGTTTTGCATTGTACGCATCAAGCCACTCTGTGATATTATTGATGTCGTCTGATGATGTATATAGTTCTGCAAACAGATTTTTATTCAGTACATAATCCAGGAAAACGGGTGTCAGATTGAAAAAGTAAAAGGCCCTTGGTTCCGATGGATGAAAAGGCAATCTGTAATCAGGGAAAACAAATAAATCTTTCGGATGTCCGCGCACAACATCAATAGAGCTTGTTCCGATAATGTTGACGTCCTGTGAGAGGTATTTTGCGCTTACTTTCCGGTAATGGTTTATACACTTGTCAAAACAGGTATCTGTGCTTAAATCTAATGCCGGTTTTTTCTCCCGGTTGAGTGATTTGAGAATTCCTTCATTCTTATAGGATAGTGCCAGGAGAAAATTTCTTTCGTCGGCATCTTTTTTTTCAGATTGAATAACGCTGCGGTATTTATTAAAGAAGAAACTGAGCGGTGCACGTTGCAGAAATTTCAGATTAAGATTGTCAACGGAATTGCCCCAGAAGTATAAGTCGAATGATGCTGTGGTTGCATTGCTGGGTATGGTTCGGCCCAGCAGGCGATTATAAAACTCTTCCTGCGAAATACCCTTCTTTCTACAGTAATATGCTACGAATTCATCAAGTTTATCTAATTGTCCATACGTATAATAGACAGCTGCAATATTGGTGGCATTTTCAGGATTCGATCCATAATCATTCTGATAAAAAATCTGAGTATAGGTAAGAAGGCTATCGATACATTTTGCAACCTGCTCATTATTTCCAGTTGCTGCATACAGGTAAGCCAGTTCCTGGTAAAGACCATTAAACTGAAATCCGTACCCGGTAGGTCCCCGGAATATAATATTGTCAATGGCAAATCTCCCTTTCAGCCAGGGTGTTTGCAAACCGTTTTCGAAAGGCGATAAAATACCAAGCAGGCTTTGGATTTCTTTTTTATCAAATGCTTTTTGATTCAGCGCGTTTTCAAGGTTGCAGGTTAGCTGGTTGATGTCTTCAAAATTTTCAGGTTGTTTTTGCAGAATATATTTAACCAGCTTTGCAGAACGGAGGCCATTGCGTTTTCGAAGCGAATCAAAATTAGCATCAGCACGGTAATAGAACGCAAACTCCAATCCTGTGCGGAGATCTGAAATTTCTTTTAATAGTAAACCCAATTGCAAGCCATCATTTTCAGGAAGGGGAAAGTTCTCAAGAAGGCTATCTGCAATAAACAGGCTTCGGTTTATTAGCGGCGCTGGTTCCGTTTGACCCTGAAGCACAAGAATTTGTGCTAAGCCATTAGCCAGGTGGATACGTTGTAACGGTTCAGTTGCCGCAAAAATGGATTCATCCACCGTAGTCATACCGAGTTTCAATTCCTCCATAATTAATGACGACTTTGATCCCAGACTCACTTTCGGGTTTGCGGCTAATCTCAACGATTCCTGGTGTATTGATTGCAGTACATAGTTGTTCTGCTTTTTGTACATTCCGTTTATTACAAATGAACTCAGGGATAGAATAACGAGACCTGCAAGCACGGCAGCAATTCGTTTCGGCCCGATCTGCATGAACTTGCGCGTGAGGAAATATTTTTTTGCACCCCGGTTGAGAAATTCAGTGCTGTCGGAAAGGATTTTATGAGCAATAGCAAGCTTTCCTGTTTTGGAGGTATTATCATCAAGATATCGCGAGATCCAGTGAATATTGGGTTTTGCTTTGTTAAACCAGGTTTCGAAATAAGTGAGCTGGCCTATTGACAGAAGAAAATCTTTTGATTTATCACTGTTTACCCAACGACCGAGTTGCTGTTCAAAATCTTTCGAAACAGAATAGCTGTCAAATTCTTCTTTTGCCCATTGACCCAGCCATTGCCAGTTACGGATCAGGCTTTCATGTGTGATGTCCAGAATTTGACCGGGTTGCAGTTGATTATTTTCCGGATGCTCACTGAAAATGAAAGGATGAATAAATGTATTGCCCGGTTCGCGGAAAATGTTGATCACATCTGCGATAGTCGTTGAATCATATGCCGGGTTTGCTGCGATATCAGTGATCTCCTGCAGCGTCATCCTGTTACGTACAGCGCGACCCTGGTCGATTTTTGTAAGGCAGGTGAAAACCGTCCTGATGATTGATTTAGCATCTGCTGCCGCAATTATTTTACCCGTTTTCTCCTTATAATATTCTGCTGACTGCTCAAATAGTTTGTTGCAGTGGGTATCGAGTACGTTCTGTAAACTGGGAGCGTGGTAACAGGACCGGATAACCGCAGGTTGCGAAGCAAACCATGTTTCAAAAAGATTTACCTGGTTATCGGGTAATTCAGCGGGACTTAATCCACCCACCATCGCATAATGGATGAGGTCCATTTCTTCCTTTCCATTTCCGGCAGCAATCCAAATCTGGTTTAGTGCATGTTGTAAAATCGGTAACTGATCCACACCTTCGGTTACATCATGGATCAATCGTTCAGTAAGTCTGCGGGTGATGCTGTTGGCGTTGAGTGTAGCAGGCTCTTCTATAACCTGTTGCAGCTGGGAACGGTTTAGCCTTGGTACGAAATACTGAGAGAAGCCAAGGTATTCAGGCAGCCCGCGGAATGCAGCACATTGCCCGATATAATCAGACCGCATGGTGAAAACAATATAGATAGGGAGATCTTCTTCCAGCGCAATCCTTGCAGTTTCAAGCAATAAATTGAGGACAAGATTCGCATCTTTAGATGGTGCACCCTGGCGGTAATTTTCAGGATTGGTAAAAAATTCTTCAAACTGATCAACAAGTATCAAAAGGTTTCCTGCTTCCCGTTTAATTATGGCGCGTTTACCGGTATCCGATTCCTGCCAGGCGAGACTTTGAGTATCCGCATACCTCACCGAATTTTTGTACAGATCGGCAAGTGCAGAAAAACCATGACTAAGTTCTGCCTGTACTGTTTCCACAGCTGGTATTTCCAGTTGTTTGGCTACAGCCTGGCACAGGTTTAGGAAAGGGGTTCGCTCCGGCCTGAAATCGGCTACACACCAGCGTGAGTACTGTGACTTAAGAAACCCGGCACGGGCATTGGGAATAATGCCGGCATAGATCAGCGATGATTTTCCATCACCAGACGCACCGGTCAGCATGAGAAATTTATTTCTTTGCAGCTGGGCCGTAGCGAGGTCAATATCTTCGTCGCGCCCCTTAAAATAAATCGATTCCTCTTCAGTAAAGGAACGCAGACCTGTATACGGGCAAGACTGGTATGTTTCGAACATCGGTTGTTGACTCATGTATTATTCCCGTGAAGGAAAGTAGAAAAAACAGTAACAGAAACAGTAACAGAAACAGGGAAATACGGTTTGATTAAACCGGAATCTGTTTCAGTATTCTGTTTTTTTAGTATTTATGATTCGTGCATAAATACCGGTAGAATCATAAGGACGATATCGGTACGACTACACTACTGCCAGGTACACTTTCTTTACTTCGGCAGGAATTGATTCCTTTGGTATTATCGAGGAAATCACTTTTGGTGCTCTGAAATTCCGGGCCAGGTTTGATCTCGGATCATCTTCTCCAACGAGGAACATGGGCGTTGCTGATGAGGCACCACCAACCTGTTTCCAGATCTGTTTGATAAACGGCAAGGCCCAGTCAGCCGCATATTTAAAATAAACAACAGCCAGTTTACTTTTCGGAATCTGTTGGGATGAGATGTCGCGGTAAGCGTCTTCTCCTTCCGGCAGGATATTCATCGTTTCAACCGGATACTCAAGGCTCAGCTGATCAATAATGAGCTGAGCATCCAGTTCATCCTGCTGATTGAAAATGAAAAATATATCTGTGTCTTTGGAATCGTATGCTTTCGCATCCTGTTTCATAATCACGATGCGCATATCATCTACCAGGGCCATCGGCCCCTGGCTATTGGAAAACATCATGTTCCTGGTGATATTATTGCGTATGTATTTTATGAACTGCTGTTGCGCAGGTTTTACGTTAACTGTGTTCTCGGGCGAAAGCCATACAAAAACATTGAAATCAGAACCGTTCCTTTCAACTTTTTGTTTTGCCTGCAGGAACTGGTGTTGCGGAAAAGAAATTTCATCATCCGTTTCAAACCTTCTGCCGTACTCTCCACTGAGCATGTGCAGGGAGCAAACACATTTCTCCATCTCCTCCGCGGTTTTGCGTTTGAAGGTTTCATCATCAGCAGGACAATCAATCGAAGGCAGTACATTGAATCCTGCTTTCTGGAGTATTATAGCCATTTCCTCCCGGCTCTCCTTGAGATCACCGGAAGTCCAGGCAAGGAAAATATTGGGTCGCTGGCGATCGATAACCTGCACTTTTATTGCATTTGTTACCGGAGCTGAAACAACATTTGGTACAATTGTCCGGGCAACCGGTATGTACTCAGTTGTTTCCAGAGGTGAACTGCGTAATTTTTGTTTTATACCCACCACAATTTCCTTAAGTGCATTTGCCAGTTTATTAATCTGATTGCGGTACATGGGTCGCAGATGACTTCCGGGCTTATCATCATCGATAGGTCTTAGCGGGCGGTTCACACCTTCTTCGCGGTAAATAAAGTCGACAGAGCGAAGATCACCTGACAGCGAAGTTTCAAGAAGGCGTATATCTTCCTTATCTATTTCATGAATTTTTACCGGGATCACCCGCGATGAAAGATTGCCACTTGGCAGCCTGATTCCAGATCCAAGACTGTCACTTTTTACCATTTCCTGGAAAGCGTTGAATTCTTTTACCCAGACCGGTGACTGGATATCACAGTAGGTTTGCGATACTACCGGGATAAATATCAGGGATTTTACAGTGTCTCCTTCTTTAGACTGGAGGCGGCTTTCATCAAGGTTGCGGTCAAAGTAGATAGTGAGTTTATCCTTTAATGTTGCGCCCAGTTCCTGGTTCAGCTTCTCAACAAATTCTGTAACCCAGCCATCGTATTTGTTATCATTCAAACGGAAACTGACATGGATATCACAGTCGTATTCTGGTGACAGTGTAGATTGCTTTGACTTTAAGGTAGCCGGGGAAAGATGTTCTTCCGCACCGGTGAGTACCCTGAATATGGATACTGGTTCCTTTACATTTTTAAGTGTTTCGATCCGGGCAAAAACAGTGCGGATATCTTGCTTATTCGATATATCGCGGTATACGGATTCAGAAATAAAAATGCCGCCCGGAGGTGCAGCTGATTGAATACGCGAAGCTATGTTTACGGCATCGCCGAATATGTCTCCCGATTCAAAAACAACTTCCCCCTGATGAATACCGATGCGTAATTCGAAAGCGTTTTTTTCTTTGCAAACGTCGATGATTTTCAAAGCTGCATATACCGCATTACTTACAGAGGGGAAACTTGCCATTACACCATCACCTAATTCTTTGATCCACTGCCCGCCAAACTGCTCGATAACCGGTTTTTGAATTTCCCTGTTAAGCCGAAGCAGATCAAATGCCCGCTGTTCGTTGTTACCCATCAGTGCGGTATAACCGACAATATCTGTGAACATTATGGCGGAGAGTTGACGGATCTGACCCATTGCAGGAAATTATGCATTTTTTTTCAGATTGCCGAAAGGAGAGAAGATGAAAAAGGGGCGGGCGGGCAAGATGCAGTGAGAAGCAGGCAGAAGAAATAGTAGTGTGGTCGAATTTGTTGAATCAGCTGTGAGATTCACAGGCCTGTTAAGAATTTATTCTCAAAAGTGCAAAGCGAACATTTGAAAAGGACTAGAAAAAAGATTGAAAAAAGTGATGACCTGAAATCTTTTTAACCCAGTCATCCCTCACGGCTGAGAAAAATTATCACTGGCTTATACAAACCCAATCTGACACTGTGCGGGAATGACTGATCAGAGAAGTTAATTCATCGATATTGATCCTGTCAATAACTTCGTCTGGAATTTCAATAGTGAAGTCGAATTCGGGAAGTAACAATCGCAACGCAGGCGTGAGGTAAAAGCCATCGAAGAGCTTAATGAACTGGCGGGCTACAACAGGCAAAGGCATACAGATTTTACTGGTTTCTTCGCTGCCATTACCGAAAGGATATAAACAATGGGCGGCGACATACACATCCGGGAAAATATCTTTTAAAGCAATGGCAATGGCACAACGATTACCATTGTCAGGCGCCTGGTTGCTGCAGTATTTTGATTCCCTGAGATTGTCTTTGGTAACACTGATCTTAAACTGCGTCGGCATTTTGATTAATTTTTCTTATTGTAACGGCAGTATAAACAGGTAATAAAGATACAATATAAGTCAGAAGTACGAGGTAAGAAGTAAGAAGTAAACAGCCTTTTGAGGTAAGAGGTGCGAGGTGAGAAGTAAGAGGTAAAACAGCCAATACAATTGGGTTTCTTAGTCCTGAAGGGACGTAATACAATAGCCCGGGGCGAAAGCCCTGGGTAGGAAATACGAAGGCCGAAGGCCGAAGTAAGAAGTAAAAGGCAAATACAATTGCGGATTTTTGTTTCGGAGGAAAGGTGAATCTTATAGCCCAGGATTTCAATCCTGGTTTCAATCCTAGGTATGATGAGGTACGAACTACGAGGTAAAACAGTTAATATAATTGGGTTTCTTAGTCCTGAAAGGACGTAATACAATAGCCCAGGGCTTTCGCCCTGGGTAGGAAAATACGAAGGCCGAAGGCCGAAGTAAGAAGTAAAAGGCAAATACAATTGCGGTTTGTAGTTCCGTAGGAACGATGAATTTTGTAGCGCAGGGCGTGAGCCCTGGGTAAGGGTAAACAGCCAAATACAATTATGGTTTGTAGTTCCGTAGGAACGGTGCAATCTATAACGCAGGGTTTCAACCCTGGGATCGTAGGAACGATGAATTTTGTAGCGCAAGGCGCGAGCCCTGGGAACGGAAATTATCAAAAAACATATTCAATTTATTTAATAACCCTTTTTCATCCATTGAAAGGAAGAATGATTACAAATTCGGATCCGTCGCCAGGTTTTGAATTGACCGATATTTCACCACCATGTGCTTTTATAATATCGTAAGCCAATGACAACCCAAGACCAGTGCCTTGCCCCGTAGGTTTTGTGGTAAAAAACGGTTGGAATATCTTATCAATTATTTTCCCGGGAATTCCATTGCCATTGTCATTAACCACTATTTCAACCAGGTTGCCCTTTTTCTTTGTGCTGACTGATACCTTCGGTTGGTATTCTTTGGTGACGTCACGCAGGATGTCGCTACGAATTTCTGTTTCAGTTTTCTGTTTCAGTTTCTCTTCGTCTTCCTCTTCCTCTTGCTCTTCCTCTTGCTCTTGCTCTTTCTCCCTCCCCATGTCCGAAGCTTTGGCGGACACAGCATAAAATGCATTATTAAGCACATTCAGTAATACTCTTCCGATTTCTCCCGGGGCTATGTTAACTAATCCCAACTCCGGATCAAAACGCGTATTTAATTTTACATCAAATGTTTTATCCTTACCGCGATAACCATGAAAAGCCAGTTTAATATATTCTTCTGCCAGGGCATTCAGATCAGTTGGCTCTTTTACGCCTGAAGTTGTGCGGCTGTGCTGCAACATTCCCTTTACAATAGTATCTGCTCGCCGGCCATGATGATTTATTTTTTCCAGATTCTGTTTGATATCCGTTAGCAGCTCCGTAACCTCATGGCTGCTTTCTTTTGCCTCTTGCCTTTTGCCTCTTGCCTCCTCCAACATTTCCCCGCTTACTTCCGAAAAGTTATTCACGAAATTCAACGGATTTTGGATCTCATGAGCAATGCCCGCGGTGAGTTCACCCAGGGAAGCCATTTTCTCAGATTGAATAAGTTGCGCCTGGGTGGATTTGAGATCAGCAAGTGTAGTTTCCAAAGCCCTGTTGGTTTTCTTCTTCTGTCGATTATTGCGGTACAGGATAAAAGCAATTATTGAAAATGCAGCAAGTCCGGCAATTAATCCGTACTGCCTTAACCGGGTTTGATAAGCTATTTTCTGTGTTTCAATTTCCTTTTGCCTTTGCTGCTCACTCGAAATCAGAGATTCAATTGTTTTTATATTTCCAGCCCCAAATAAACTGTCTTTTGCCGCTGCTGCAATTTTATAAAAATGTAAGGCTTTTACCGGATTAACAGAATCGTATAGCTCAGACAGGATCGTTGCGGAAAATAAAATGCCTTTTTTATATGACGCTTTCTGACCGTAAGCGACCCCTTTTTCCGCATAACTGATACTTGAATCAAGCTGATTCAATTGCCTGAACATCCTGGCTGCATCTGAATAAATAAATGATGAAGTGCGATAATCATTCAGCTTCATTCCAGCATTAATTCCCTTTGTATAATAAAACAAAGCCTTTTGAGTTTCGCCCTTTCTGGCGTAAATATTTCCAAATACGCGGTTCACCTCAGGGTATAGATCCTGTATATAGTCTTGGCGCAACTCGGCCTGTTCAATATGCACGAGTGCGGAATCCGGATTGTTCATATACTCATAGGTCATACCCAGGTTCATGTGTTCGATGCCTATGCCGCGCTGATAGTTTCGCGATTCGTGCAGATGCAATGACTGGTACAAATATTTCAGCGCCATTGAATAGTCACGGAGGTCCATATATACCAATCCTATGCGGCGCAGACAGAGTGCTTTTTCAATGGGATAATTCCGTGTACCAGCAATCTGCATACCCTGTATTTCCAGCTCAAGTGCTTTTGGAAGATCTCCTTTTTCGCGTAGCGCAAGTCCGATATTGGAAAGCGCAAGTACTTCACCCCTTTTAAACCCGATTTGCTGCGCAAGGGCTAAAGCCTGGTTACTATAAAATATGGATGAATCCGGATTTGTGTTACGGTATTGCAGGCCAAGTTCGGCGATAACTTCCACCCGAATTGTATCAGCAGTTGTATTTGCCAATACCTGCTTTAAACTATCAGTAAGTTTGTTCTGAGCAACAACTGCAATACAATTAAAAAAGACAAAAAAAATCAGCAGGACCTCTTTTGAAGTACGAAGTACGAAGGACGAAGGCCGAAAGCAGTTGGCCAATTCAAAAGCCCTCACATTCACCTCCCGAAAAAAAATTGCCAGTTTATCCTTTGTCAGAATACTCTTTCTCATTGGCCGGCGGGTAGTTTGATAGTAAGTTTCAATTCTTCTCCATATTTTGAATTTACTGATATTTTACCACGATGTGCTTTTATCATATCGAAAGATAGGCAGAAGGCAGAAGACAGAAGGCAGAAGGCAGTAGGGAACAGCAGGCGTTTGAAGTTTTAATGCATAAGGTTCTGATACTGTATTTGTTTCCTGGCTTTCCTCTTTCTCTT
>JAATGW010000032.1 GCA_015654495.1 Chitinophagales bacterium | reverse complement strand
TTCAAGCCGGCGCAACAACAGGCTGAGCAACACAGAAAGAATAATTGAAGTAACTGTGATCATGATATTCGCCTTATTGTCTGCCATATCGCTAAGGCGCTGATGATTGCTGGAACTGACACGAAACATTGTTTCAATTCCACGCGTTGGTTTGCCGGCATCTACCTGCTTTTTATTTGGTAAAGCAGCATCGGAAATATTTTCATCCTGTAATGAATTCGGAATGGGTAATGCCTCGTGAAGACTGCTGGCGTTTTTATTGGATTCTTTGTCCCTGGATTTCAGATCTGCAATATTTGCCTGTTTTTTTGCTTCGAGTAAAGTACGAGCATACTCTGTTTTAAACTGATGTGTTTCCAGCATCGCGATGGTGGCGGCTCTCCAGTCTTCCTTCGAAATCTTTTTGCCTGCGTCGGCTTCCGCTTCTTTCCGCATCTGTTTATTTAACGACGAAAACCTGTCTCCTCCCAAATGGTATAAATCAGCATCACAGAGAATCTGCTCATTCAGATTTTTGGGATATTGCGGCATAGTTGTCGCAATAATACAGTTCCCGATTTCCTCAATGGTTTGATTGTCTATTCCCCGTGGTTTTAAAAATGCTGCCGATTTCGCGGCGCCTGCTTTTTCATGTTCGGATTTTCCGCTGATGAGATAACCTATATCGTGAAACCAGGCTGCGGTTGTAACAACGAAATAGTCATGGTCATTTAACTGATAATGCCTGGCAATTTCACCAGCGCGTGCAACAACCGTTTCGGTATGCACAAGATTGTGATATGGGAAGGAAGACTTTTCATGTAGCCGAAAAAACAGCGTTACTTCGTCTTTAACCTGTTCAAGTACTTGTATATAATTCATGTTAGGGAATATAAACATAAGTCGAATCGGTTCCGTTCTAATCTTTTCCACAACCGGACCGGCTAAAGTTCATTTGCCTTTTTCCGGCCAAAAAAAGGCCGGGTAAATCTATTCTACAAAACTTCCGGAGGAAATGGATAAATTATACAATTCTTTGTACAAATCAATTTGCCCGGTAAATCCATTCCGGCATTTGTGGTATTTTTTTTGCATTTTTTAATACGGGCCGGCTGAATTTTCGCGGGTAAAGGATACCGTAATTATTTAATGAAGGTTATTGAAATTTTAAGGTTTTCCAAACCAAAAAACCTGATGTTTTCCTGAAAACATCCCGGCCATACCGTAAGTATTTATCCGGTTCTTTGCCGGTTGTTTTAATGCCGAAGATAAAATTTGTAGTAGCATGGAATTGTAAAGGAGATAGTATTTCAGGGATCGATAGGTTACTCGCTGCTTTTCTTTAAATCGACACCGGCGAGCCATGTGCTGTCTTCAGCCTTGAGGGTATAGTCCCATAACAACTTTTCTTCCAGCCGGCCTTTGTAAAAGATCTGTCCGCGCACATCTTTCCAGTGATGATTGTAATGCGTGAGCACTTTTTTTATTCCTTCTTTGTGTTTATCAGTAAGCACATGATGGGCTTTTTCAAAACCTTGTTTATTTCGAACTACCGGCGTGTATTCCTGGAAGTCGTGGGGTATCCCAGCCTGGTCGTACCAAATCCTGCGAAAAAAGCCTTTGTCACCAAAGGAATAGATGAAATCATTTGAATGAGCGATCAGGTGCTGGTGGGTCATTAAACGGATCAGGCTGTCATTATCAAGATAAATATTCACATGGTATTCAGGATGTATTGTATGTGAGCCTTTCAACTCAGATTTGTTCCATTTTTTTAGAAAATAATAAGCCTGCTGATCTGAAAGCTGGAGGGAAACAGAATCCGTATGCTTTCTTATTTCAATTCGTGAAACAGCATTCAGATTGATGAGGTGGGATGAACCGGTATCGCAACATACCAGCAGCAAAATCCCCAGCAGACATATCAGATGCTTGTTATTCATATCAATTTTCGCTGCGTTTTTCTGTTTCCGGAAGAAACTGGCCAGGTCTTAAAATAATATGCAAAAATAAATTATCGGTCACAGGAATCTTAAGAAATAATGAACAAATTCAGCTTTTCTGAACAGGAAAACAAGGAAAAAATTGTCTCAACTCTACATTAAAATCTTATTAGAAAGATTTGCATGGCAGATTAGTACATATGTTATAAAATTCTATAAGTCTTTTTCTAAGGCCGTGATTTCCACTATGCGTTCAGCATGAATGCCTGGGGAGGGACTGGTTTGAGGCGGAGTTGGATATGATTTCTGATAATGATATATAAAATAGAAGAATTTACCGTTTCGGGCGTAAAAGGCAACTACAATTTCGGGCTTGGGTTTCGGGGGCAAGGTGAGGTTATAGCTCAGGATTTCGATTCCGGGCACTGCCGGGGCGGATATGAGCCCGACGAGCTACAAATAAAAAAAGACAACCATTTCTGATTGTCTTTCCTTGTTGCGAAGGGGAGGATCGAACTCCCGACCTTCGGGTTATGAGCCCGACGAGCTACCGCTGCTCTACTTCGCGATGTGGAGCGCAAAGGTA
>JAATGW010000412.1 GCA_015654495.1 Chitinophagales bacterium | reverse complement strand
GTATGTACCTGATTGCTGAAAGGCTTAAACGCCCGATGAGCAAGTTCTACAGTGGGCGGTGGGTTTCTATATTCGGATTACTGGGTCCCTTCTTCTTTATTCTTACCGGTATCACTTACCTGGTGAGAACAATACAAGGCAAGCCGGTTTGGAACGGACTTCCAAAAAGCAAGACCAGACTTAAAGCCTGATAAAGTTTGATGTTGAATTTTTATATCGCCCCTGCCTTTCAAGGCGGGGGCTTTTTATTTTTACCCCATGCTAATAAATAACAGCATTAGTCAGAAAAAATCCCAATCATCATGATTAAAAAATCTGTCAGTGGTTCACAAAAATGCTTAACTTAATATTGCCCGTCGGATATAATACTTATTAACCCATTCAGACTTTTTTTTAATATCCCGCCTCTGTGAAAATGCAGGAATAGCTGTTTCCTCATTAAGACAAGATCCCGATTCACTTCATTACTAATAACCTAAACTGCTGTATCATGATCACCGAACCAACCAACGGTAATTTTGCCGAAGCCATTGCTATCGATGGAACATTAGTGGAAGAATTAAGAAAAAAAGTCACCGGCAATATCCTTAGTCCGGGCCATGATCATTACGATTCCACCCGCGCAGTCTGGAATGGCATGATCGATAGAAAACCCGCTGTTATCGTTCAATGTAAAAATACAGAGGATGTGGTGCATGCGATCAGGTTTGCACGCGAACATAATTTAAAAGTTTCTATAAGAGGCGGCGGTCATAATATCGCAGGTAACGCTGTTTGCGATGCCGGAGTAATGATCGATTTTTCGCTGATGAAAAAAATAACGGTTGACCCAATAAATAAAACGGCTACTGCTGAAGCAGGCACAATCTGGAATGAACTTGATGCGGCAACACAGGAATTTGGATTAGCTACAACAGGAGGAACAGTTTCCGAAACAGGCATCACCGGGCTCACGCTTGGCGGCGGAATTGGCTGGCTGATGAGTATGTTGGGTAGCGCAAGTGATAATCTGCTTTCGGCTGAACTTGTTACAGCCACCGGAGAAATCATACATACAGATAAAGACAATCATCCTGACCTGTTCTGGGCCATACGCGGCGGCGGTGGCAATTTTGGAGTAATCGTCTCTCTTACCTTCCGGCTGCACCCGATAGGCCCCATGGTGACCGGAGGAATGCTCCTGTATCCGATGGAACTGGCAAAACAGGTTATGCAGTTCTACCGTGAATTTGTTCCGACAACTCCCGATGAATTAGTGATATTTGCCGGGTTTATCTGTACACCGGATGGTATACCGGTTTGTGCGTTGTTACCTTCCTGGTTTGGTCCCCAGGAAGAAGCAGAAAAAATCCTCGCACCGATCAGGGCATTTGCAAGTCCTATCGCTGACCTTGTAGGGCCATTACCTTATACACAGTTGCAGAAATTTCTCGACGCAGCGGCTCCCAAAGGAATTCGTCGTTACTGGAAATCAGGATTTTTTTCTGAACTGAGTGACGAACTGATCGACATCCAGATACAACATCTTCAGACCCGGCCAAGCCCCATCACGCCGGTCCTGTTCTTTTACCTGAAAGGTGAAATAACAAGAATTAATCCCGCAGATACCGCTTTTTCAAACCGTCAGCAACATTGGGATATTGATATTATAACGCAGTGGACCGACCCAACAGAAGATGAGAAAAATATACGCTGGACCCGGAATTTCTGGAATGAAATTCAGCCCTATTCAAACGGTGTTTATGTCAATCACCTGGATCGTGACGATGCAGCCAGGCTGAGCAGTGCTTATGGAGAAAATTATCTCCGCTTAAGGAAAATAAAAACACAGTATGATCCGGAGAACTTTTTCTGCATGAACAATAATATAGTTCCTTCATGATAGAACCCCGGAGGTATTTCTTTCCAGGTTGTCAGGAAGAATTCAACTTCCAGTCTTTTCAGGATTGATTGCAGTTTTTCAGAATTAAACTTCAACGGCATTTTCATTTTTAACCGGGAGCATGATCCTGGCCGGTACAACTATTCCGGTATGGTTTTCGTCACAATCTTTTTACATTCATAAAAAAATAAAAAGATGAGCCATTCTTCCAGAACAAATCATGAAATCGATTACAGGATTTTTGGAGAAGAAATGCAGTATGTGGAAATTGAACTCGATCCATCAGAAACAGCCGTTGCTGAATCCGGCAGTTTCATGATGATGGACGACGGAATTCAAATGCAGACCATTTTTGGTGATGGATCCAGGCAGCAGGACAATAGTATTGTCGGTAAACTTTTTTCTGCAGGTAAACGCTTACTAACAGGTGAAAGTCTCTTTATGACAGCTTTCACGAACGTTGGGCACAATAAGAAAAGAATAAGTTTTGCGTCTCCCTATCCTGGAAAGATAATTGCCATGGATCTGCTCCAGTTAGGCGGTATGTTAATCTGTCAGAAAGATGCATTTCTATGTGCTGCCAAAGGAGTAAGCATAGGAATTGCTTTTCAAAGAAGATTAGGAACAGGCTTGTTTGGCGGTGAAGGATTTATCATGCAAAAGCTCGAAGGTGATGGGATGGCGTTTGTACATGCAGGTGGTCATGTTTTCGAAAAAGAATTACAACCGGGAGAATCACTGAAAATTGACACAGGTTGTATAGTGGCATATACCCGTCAGATTAATTTCGATATCCAGTATGTAGGCGGGATCCGCAATACAATCTTTGGTGGAGAAGGTCTTTTCTTTGCTACTCTTACAGGACCAGGAAAGGTGTGGATTCAAACGTTGCCGGTCAGCAGGCTCGCCAGCCGGATTCTTTCTTACGGCACTTACAATCGAAAAGAAGAAGGCAGCATTCTTGGAGGATTAGGTAACCTGCTCGACGGAGACGGACGTTAATAAAATAAAAAAGCCGGCCCGTCAAAGGCGGGCCGGCATATCCTAAAACCATCCGTGTTAATATCTTTTTTGTTGAACTATCTGATTTGACAACCGTATTTTCTGCTTCGTTGCATTTCCGTATTCTTACGGTGTTGATGTAAAAATAATGTGGAATTTACGGGTTTGAAAATCACCGGGCGAAACAAATAAAGTGATTATCGAAAAACTGAATAGTTGTTGGTTTGAGAATTTTAATGATGGTCTTCCAGATAAAAAACCAGGCCCTTTTTGGTACATGCAGCAAACTCCATCTAATCTTTGGGTTTCGTTTTTAAATGGAAAAGCCGACCCACCAAAGGCGGGCCGGCAATATCCTCAAACCATCCGTGTTATATTTTGAATCGGGTTTAGTAATTATCCCCGGTTGTTATTCGTATTTGTACGATTGAGGCTGTAAAAATAGTCGTGTTTTAACGAATACTGAAACCAGTAATCGAAGGAAAAAGTTGATTCATCGAAAAAAATAGCTGATGACAGTAAGAGATCGGGCCCGAAAGCTGATGCAGGAGAAACCATCATTAAGTCGCGCCGGAATAAACAAAATAAAAAAAAGGCTGCAGGCAGCCTTCATAAAAAATTCAACCATTACGTTTATTACAATACCATTATTTTCTGCTGAAACATTTCTTTTGTATCCGCCCTTGTAAGCCTGACGATATAAAATCCTTTACCTAACATCGAAGGTATCTGTACTGAAAAAGCTGAAGATCCACCACCATTCACTATCGTATTAATTACCTGTTTTCCACTGAGAGAAAAAAACTGCACTGCGTACTGACCTTTTTCTTCAACATTAATTTTTACATTATCGCCAGGTTTTGCAGGATTGGGATAAGTATGAAATCCATTATTCAATTCGATCAGGGCAGTCCAGCTTACTGATTTAGTTTCTGAGATTTTATAGTTTCCATGAATATCAGCCATAAGCAGGCGATAGATATTCTTGCCTTTTTGCGGCTTATCATCCGTAAAAGAATAGTATTGAGTAACTGCTCCGTGAATCCCACGTCCTTTTATTTCGCCAATAGTTTCAAAAGGTAGGTTGTCAATACTGCGCTGAATAATAAATTTATCCAGGTTGGCTTCAAGAATGGTAGCCCATTCAATCATATTTCCTTTAACATCAGAATATGCTGTAAAATCTATAAATACAACCTGAACAATTTGATTTTTGGGAGTCTTAGAGCTATCAATCGCCGACTGAGCGTCAACTGTATTGATTGAAAATGCTAAAACAAAACTTGCAATAACTGTAGTAAGGATCTGCTGTGTCTTCATTTGGTTTGTGATTTTTGGTTTTTGTTACTTCGGAAAACTACGTGCGTCACATGTAACAATTACCATGAAACAAAGTAAATACCGAATTGGTACACCTGCAAGCCTGCTTACCGAATAAAAAAAGCCACCCATCGAAAAAGATGGATGGCTCAATTGATAATCAATTAGTTACTTGCGGCTGTTCATCTTAGCAAGCAGCCTTAGGATCTCTAAATACAACCAAACTATGGTAACAAGCAGCCCGAAAGCCCCATACCATTCCATGTATTTAGGTGCCCCCATTGCAGAACCTCTTTCGATCATATCAAAATCAAGTATAAGGTTTAGTGCTGCTATTGCGACTACGGCAACTGAAAAAAGAATACCGAAAGTTGTGCCTTCATGTATAAATGGAACCTCAATACCAAACATCCTCAGCACCCAGGCTATTAGATAAAATACTACAACACCCAATGTGGCTGTCAGTAAAATCGACCTGAACCTTTCGGTTGCTTTGATTATTCTGAACTGATAGAGGGCATACATTGCAATCACAGTTCCAAAAGTGAGCGTTACTGCCTGAATGATAAGATAGGGAGCTTTGTCTGCAAACTGTGCATTATAGTAAGCTGATATTCCACCTACAAACAAACCTTCAAGCAAAGCATATAAAGGAGCGAGGTAACCTGCCCATTGTTGCTTGAAAATAATGACCAGTGCTACAACCAGACCACCAATAGCCCCGGTTAACAGATATCCTGTAATATCCTGACCACCGTTGAAAGCATTCCACGTATAAAATGCTGTTGCCATAACCATCAGAAACATGAACCCGAATTTATTCATGGTCCCACGCACCGTCATGGTGTTTTCATGGTTAATAACCAGCGATTTTTCAAATGCCTTCTCAGAAATAGTAGGATTGCCGGATTCAAAAAGCGACATAATTTTTAGAGTTTAGTGCGACAAAATATAAAATACCCTGCAAAGTTCACATTATTAATGCGATAAAAATCATAAAAATAGCAGGAGCTTGTATCTGGTGGCTGGACTCTGGATTCTGGTGGCTGGGTTCTGGTAGCCCGAACCAGTGACAAGGATCCAGTTACCCGCAACCAGCAACCAGATAACCAGCTACAAGTTTCAGATGAAACCTTAATTTTATAGATATTTAATGATTATGACCAGGAAAGAAGAATTACTGCAGGACGTAGTTATAAAATTTGCAGGCGATAGTGGCGATGGAATGCAGCTGACGGGATCGCAGTTCATGAATAACACAGCATTACTTGGAATTGATCTTGCAACTTTCCCCGATTTCCCGGCGGAAATCAGAGCCCCACAGGGAACCCTGCCCGGTGTAAGCGGATTTCAGCTCCGGTTTTCCTCTGATAAAGTGTATACACCGGGTGATGAATGTGACGTGCTGGTTGCAATGAATGCGGCTGCATTAAAAACAAATCTGCGTTCACTTAAAAAAGGCGGTAGGATCATTGCCAATGTAGATGGTTTCGACTCAAAAAATCTGCGACTCGCCAATTACCCTGACGGTATCAATCCCCTTGATGACGATAGCCTTAGCGGATTTGAACTAATCCGTATCGATATTACAAAGCTTACCCGCGAAGCTCTTAAAGAGTTCACTATGGGTACCAAGGAAAAAGATCGGGCAAAGAACATGTTTATCCTTGGCTTTCTTTACTGGATGTATAACCGGGATATGATCAATACAATCACATTCCTCAAAGAAAAATTTGGAAAGAAAGATGATATTCTGAACAGCAATATCAAAGCGCTGCAGGCAGGATTCAATTATGGCGACACTACAGAAACTTTTACTACGCGGTATAAAGTTGATCCCGCAAAAATGGAACCTGGCATGTATCGTTCCATAATGGGTAATCAGGCACTGGCTTATGGTTTGATTGCAGCTTCTGAAAAGAGTGGACTTCCGCTCTTTCTCGGCTCCTATCCTATCACTCCTGCTTCTGATATTCTGCACGAACTGAGCCGTTATAAATCTTTCGGCGTCCGCACTTTTCAGGCTGAAGATGAAATTGCCGGCGTTACTTCGGCTATAGGTGCCAGTTATGGAGGCTCTCTGGCGGTTACAACCACCAGCGGACCCGGGCTTGCGCTGAAAGCCGAAGCGATCGGTCTCGCAGTAATGCTTGAAATACCATTGATCATTTGTAATATTCAACGTGGCGGACCTTCTACCGGTCTCCCGACTAAAACTGAACAAAGCGATTTATTGCAGGCATATTATGGACGTAATGGCGAATGTCCGATGCCCGTAATTTCGGCATCAACTCCAAGCGATTGTTTCGATGCGATTTTTGAGGCTGTGCGCATTTCAGTACAGCATATGACTCCGGTACTTTTCCTGAGTGATGGATATATCGCAAACGGAGCAGAACCCTGGCGTTTCCCAAAATCCGCAGATCTCCCTGAAATTAAAGTTGGATTCAAGAAAAGTCTGGATGAAGGTGAGACTAAATTAAGACCCTATCTGCGCGATGAAAAACTGGTTCGTTCCTGGGCAATTCCCGGAACTCCCGGTCTTGAACATCGTATCGGCGGGCTTGAAAAAGAAGATATCACAGGTAATGTGAGTTATGATTCCGAAAACCATGAACATATGGTGAAAACAAGGGAAGCAAAAATTGAAAAAATTGCAGATTATATCCCATTGCAGAAACTGGATAGTGGCCCTGAATCCGGCGATTTGCTGGTATTGGGATGGGGTAGCACTTATGGATCTATACGAAGCGCGGTTACAGATTTGCAGGAGGAAGGACTTTCAGTTTCGCATGCGCATCTGCGTTATATCAGACCCTTCCCTTCCAATCTCGGTGATATAATAAGCAAATTCAAACAGGTCCTTATTCCTGAAATAAATAATGGTCAGCTGATAAAAATAATCCGCGATAAATTTCTTGTTGATGCGAAGGGATATAACAAAATAAAAGGAGTTCCTCTAACCAAAACTGAATTGGTCGAAGAACTCCATAAGATGTTAAACGTTGAACGTTGAACGTTCAACGTTTAACGTATTATCTAGTCAAGCACACGCTCAACAATCTTGCCGGTTGCCTTACTTTTGAGTATCACTTTTTTTGCTCCGTAATGGGTTACTTCTTCTTTTACGAGATAATTGTCCGCATCATATTCAACAAGGTGGCTATCCTTACTAACGCCTTCGCGTCCACGCCAGACCTCCAGATTTACAGGTTCCCAGAGTTTTGATTTTGCAGAACGATAACACGCATCAAGTATGGAATTGACAACATAGCCATCATAAAATGTCTCCTTCGGCGGAATACCTTTTTCAATAGAAGAAAACATGTCGAAGAACATATGATTATAACCGAGTTCATTTAATTCATCTCCCACTGGAAATAACCAACCGGAATTCGATTCAGCTTTTTCAGCCACATAGTTGCCTCCCTTGCCTGAAGTAAACATCTCGAATCCTGTACGCAGAAAGCTGTTGATCCAGATCGTTCCTTCAGAACCCATCACCTCATCGCGAAGATCCAATCCCCCGCGAAATGTCCAGCTTACTTCAAACTGACCAATAGCGCCATTTTCATATTTGATCAATGCGATGGCATGATCCTCAGCATCAATCGGTTTTACCTGTGTATCCGCCCAGCACATCGCTTCCACAGGCTTTATATCCTTCCCGATATAACTGCGGTTCAGTTCCACACAATGGCAACCAAGGTCGAGGATACAGCCGCCTCCCGCCTGCTCAATGTCCCAAAACCAATCACTGTGCGGGCCAGGATGAGTTTCGCGGGATTTCGTCCAGAGCACACGGCCAATGGCTCCGTTTTTCACACTTTCAATTGCCTTCAGTGATTTAGGGGTGTAAACCAGGTCTTCCAGATACCCGTTGAAAATTCCTGCTTTCTCCACAGCTTCCAGCATTCGTTTTGCCTCAACAGCATTCCTTCCGAGTGGCTTGGTGGTAATAACAGCTTTCCTGTACTTACAGCAAAGATCAACCGCAGTTTCATGAAGATTATTCGGCAATGAAATACAAACAATGTCTACTTCAGGATTTGCGACTGCTTCCTCCAGATTGGTAGTCCAGTATTTGCATCCGTAATCATCGGCGAATTTTTTTGCATTTTTCTCACTGCGGGAATAAACAGAAATGACTTTATCCTGGCTTCTGAGTCCCTGAATTGAATCAGCATAAAATCTTCCTATAAATCCGGAACCGAGCATTGCAATCCGTTGCATAATTCTATAGTTTTAAAATGGAAAATAGTAAATGAAAATCAAAGAGCGGCTGTTCTCCGTTCCCTGAAAAAAAGAAGAAATAAGAGAAGAACCACGGCGGCAATTCCAGCAGGTACATACCACACACTCAGCCAGTCGGTTACAAAATCAGGAGAAGTTCCGGTTGTATTCCAGGCTTTTACTTTACCTGCGAGCCATGATCCTATAAACATTCCGATGCCATATGTAGCCAGCGATATCAGGGCCTGTGCCTGCGTTTTTATTTTATCGCCTGCTTTTGAATTGGTATAAATCATTCCAGTCACAAAAAAGAAATCATAACAAACGCCATGAAGCAGGATCGCTGCATATAACATCCATACTGAATTTTCTGCGTTTCCATAACCAAAGAAAAGAAACCGTGTAATCCAGGCAATCAATCCAATAATAAGAATATTTTTCACTCCAAATTTCTTGTAGGCAAATGGCAGCAATAACATAAACAACACTTCAGATACCTGACCCAGCGACATTTTATTTTCTATTTTGAAAGTTTCCGGGGCTACACCTGGAAAAGCAGCACTATACGAATCTGTTAAAGAACTATTCGCCCACGCATAGTAAAACGAAAGTGGAATACAGATTAGAATGGATGAAATAAAAAATATGACAAATGACCGGTCTTTAAAAAGTACAAATGCATCCTTTCCGACAATTTGCCCAAAGCTCATAGGACCAGTGGCAACAGGAGGAGTTTTAGGAAGAAAAAATGCAAAAACGCCAAGAATTACAGCGCTGATCATCGAAATCTCAAATATTGTCACCTTATCACCAACCCCCATAAACCCAACCAGGTTTACTACTGCTATCCAGGCTAGTGTACCAAACACCCTTATCGCGGGAAATTGCTTTTCCGGGTTCGTCATATGGCGCATAGCTATCGAACTTGTGAGGGCAATTGTAGGTGCAAAACTGAGGCAATAAAGAAACATTGTCAATGCAAAAGAAGAAGGCTCATTGATTTTTGTTAACAGGAAAAGTATAGCTGCGCCCAGAAGATTTAAAACCCCGAGAACTTTTTGTGCATGAAAATACCGGTCAGCCAGCATACCGATAAAAAATGGGGCAATAATCATCGCGGCAGAAAATGCAGCATAAGCCCAACCAGCCCATTCACCTTTATCGTGCAACTGCACTGTCATGTATTTTCCCATCTGCCCATACCAGGCGCCCCATACAAAGAACTGCAGAAACATCATTATGGAAAGCAGAATACCCGTGCTTGTTTTCATATCAGAAGAAATTCGTTTTGATACCAGTCAAAAACACCAAAATAAGCAATCTGAAGATAGGCGACAATAAATACTCCATTCGAAACCATGTTTTTTAATTCCCGAACTCCGGACCCGGATTTTATGGAAGGGCAAAAATTCTGACTCATAATTTAAAACAGGGTGAAAAACTTTATAGTGTCCTTTCTGGTATTTGTATCTCACAAGGCTTGCGGACAAGCTAATTCCGATTATATACCTGATGATGCGAAAACTCCCTTTTTTTCTGCAATGAAAAAGTTCCTGAATATCCTGGTGGACCAAAGGCAATTAGAAAATTATTCTGCGATAGCATACAGTACCTCTCAACATTAAAATGGAGAATATAACCTGTAAAACTGGTTATTGGTTTTATTATAGATGAAACAGGAAGAGTGAAAAATGTGAAAATTATTAAAGGATATAATTTGGAAACAGATAAGGAAGCAGTTCGGTTACTATCGCTTATGGGAATCTGGATTCCGGCTTTTGTGAATGGAAAAACAAATCAGTATCAAAATTCAAAGCCATTGCTATCATCCCTCCGGGATTATGGCGATGAAAATGTAATTAGCTCAGGCCGATCCATTATTTCTTTTTCCTGTCGTGATGCCATACCTGGAAATAACAGTGTTGTAATAAATGCAAATTGACCTCAACCCGCATTCGTCACATTTCGGATTTCTTGCAAGGCAAATATACCGGCCATGCAGTATTAGCCAATGATGAGCTTTATGAATTAATTCTTTTGGAATATGTTTGATCAGTTGCTGCTCTGTTTGCAATGGTGTCTTCGCATTTTTTGTAAGACCTAATCTCGCTGAAACGCGGAACACATGAGTATCCACCGCCATATTTGGCTGTTGATCGATAACTGAAGTAATTACATTGGCTGTTTTTCTTCCCACGCCCGGGAGTCTTATTAACTCTTCCACGGTCATGGGTACCTGCCCCCTACAATCTTCCATCAGCATTTTAGCCATGCCGATCAGGTGTTTTGTTTTGTTATTGGGGTATGAAATGCTGCGGATGAGCGGGAATAGTTCATCGAAATCTGAACCGGCAAGCTGTTGCGGTCCGGGATACTTTTCAAATATCGCAGGGGTGGTCTGATTAACCCGTTTGTCAGTACATTGGGCCGAAAGGATTACGGCTACCAATAACTGGTAAGGGTTATCGTAGATCAGTTCTGTTTCCGGCGATGGAGAATGCTGTTGAAAATAGTCGAATACCTGCTGATAACGCTGTTTGATAGTCATGCCATTGCTAAACTAAATCAAACAGCTGAAATTCATCAGTGCTGACCAACCTTTGCTGCCTCTGCATACTGCATAATAGAAAAAATGGCCTGGGGTCGTGGAGAAAGTTTCAAGGTATCAAGACTTTTAACAGCCTCTTTCAGTACTTCAAATTTTTCTCTCAATGCCCAGTCACCTTCCAGTGCGCGCATCATAGCAGTTTTTTCTTCTGCATTCATCTCGTTGTACAAAAAACGAATCATGTCTTCAGGCGTAAAATTGTTCATAAATCTGGTCATTTCCGGTTAATAGGGATTTAGCCGGGCTAGCCTGGTTCATCGTAAGGATATAAGAATCGGGATGACTTTCAAAGGGGGAGTTAGAGGGGGGTCACGTGTGACCGTTACCCTTTAAAAACGAACCCTGAAAACAAATATTGCGGCGAGAGGTAAAAAAAATGTTGAAAATCAATGCTGTTCTGCGGGAATAATGAAAAGATCTTCATTATCTTTTTTCATCATATATTTTTCCCTTGCGATTTTTTCCAGCGCACGATTACTGGAATTGATATTTTTTAATTCTTCGGCTGTTTGCCCGATCTGATCTTCATAAAATGCCTTGCTGTCTTTCAATTCTCTTAATTCCTTTGACCTTGCGTTTTGCTGGAAAAGATCATTATGATCAAAGAAAATCATCCATAATCCAAAAAAAAGCAATGAAAGGAAGTATTTATTTCTGAGAATACGGGGCATAAAAAAAGTTCCTGAAATAAAATTAGTCAAATTATTTCAGGAACTGTTCCCTTTTTAACTAACAATCTTAATAACTAAGCATTGCAACTTCTTTGCGTGCGTTTAACTGAAGACCACTCGAAGATCCCTGTACAAGCATTGCTTTGCCTGGCACGCCTCCCGAATTTTCGCTATTCCAGATAACTCCGGCAATTACATCGGCGTATCCATCACCGTTAATATCACCCGCAGATGAAACAACCTGGCCCACTGTTACCTGTTGATTATTCTGCATATCAATTTTAACTATTTTATCGGAAACACCCTTTGCACTTCCGCTATAGACATAAGCGGTGCCCTGAGGATTTTCAATATTGAACAGGAATGAACCCACAATAAATTCACCGTACCCGTCACCGTTAATATCACCGGCTGATGCTACAGAAAGGCCAAGATTACCATCCATAACAGTTCCGGAATAGGTCCAGTCAGGGTACATGCTAACGCCATTGGAAGCCCCGAGGTAAACAAATACTTTACCTACATTGCTTTTGGTTTCATCAAACCTGTTGGCACCTACTATAATATCTGAAAAACCATCGCCATTAATAT
>JAATGW010000121.1 GCA_015654495.1 Chitinophagales bacterium | reverse complement strand
TTTCACATAGTGTGGTGTTCCTGTGTCCAGAACAAAATGATCTCCTGAATAATTTACTTTTTCCACATCTTTCATTTTCAAACGCACAATACCATTCAGATCGATTTCAGCCTGGTGTACACCATCGACAGCCAGAAAATTGTAGGCGCTTTTATGAATGCCAAGATCATAGGCAAATTTTACCATACACCTGCCGCCGTTTCCGCACATGCTTCCCTCGCGGCCATCAGCATTATAATATTTCATGGAGAAGTCGTAGCCCTTTGCATTTCCCAAAAGCATTAACCCGTCCGCACCAATGCCAAAGCGCCTGTCGCACAAGTGTTTAATTTCTTTTGAGCTGAAATGCCCGTTCAATGTCTCCCGGTTATCTACAATAATAAAATCGTTTCCGGTGCCCTGGTACTTAAAAAAAGAAGTGGTCATATCAAACAATTAACATCCATAGAACGCCCGGATAATATACGCATTATACGAACGTACAGACTGATTTATCAGAAAGTAGTATGACAAGGCAGGAAATGGCCCGGTTGCACGGGACATCTTAATATATCGTTGAAAATTAATAAACTGCCGGCAAAGTTATTCATTAATTCTCTCCTGCAATAATTGTTAAAGTTTTCACTATAAGTTTATCCATATTCTTTGCGGGATCGCCAGAGAATTTCTTACTGATCCTGTTCGCCACAATCGAGCTGATGGACAAACAGTGATGTCCTAAAGCCCGGCCAAGGCCGTATATTGCTGCGGTTTCCATTTCAAAATTGGTGATGCGGAAATTGCCATAGGCAAATGAAGTTAGCCGGTCTATAAGTCCGGGCTGGGACAAACCTAAGCGCAAAACACGGCCCTGGGGGCCGTAAAACCCCGGACAGGTTACCGTTATTCCATGGTGAAAGCCTTCGAAAAACCTGTTTAAAAGGTTCATATTAGCCTGGTTCAGGTAAGGGTAGGAAAGATGATCCTGCAATTGCGTGTGGTTAACAAAGGCATGTAATATATCGTTTTCAGCATCCGTATTCTCGACCAGATAGAAATGCATCAGGTTATCAAGCCCGATGGAATGCGTGCTTACTACCAGACTGTCCACCGGTACATCTTCCTGCAGTGATCCTGAGGTGCCAACCCTGATTATTTTTAAAGACTTCGTCTTTTCAAATGCAATCCGGTTTTCCAGATCGATATTAACCAATGCATCAAGTTCATTGATTACAATGTCAATATTGTCCGGCCCGATGCCTGTTGATACTACAGAAATTCTTTTCTTGCCAATGTATCCGGTATGGGTGATAAATTCCCGGTGTTGCATGATGCATTCAACAGAATCAAAATGTTTACTCACATTTCCCACGCGGCCAGGATCTCCGACTGTTATTATCGTGTCAGCCATTTCTTCCGGCCTTGCATCCAGGTGATATATCGCTCCGCGTTCGTTAAGGATAAGTTCTGAATCTCCGATCCTGTTCATAGTCATTCCGGCTGGTGAATTCGATTTGCAGATTTATGGCTAAATGTACTATTTTTGCGCGCAGCTTTTCGAAAGATCAGCCTGCAAATCAAACAGGGTGCTGTGGCCGAGTGGTCAGGCAGAGGTCTGCAAAACCTTGTACAGCAGTTCGAATCTGCTCAGCACCTCAGAGCGAAGGACCACCTTCGCTTTTTTAATTATAAGATGATGACAAAATATTCGCGATGGATCGGCCTGGCAGGATTTGTATTGTTGCTGCTTGCCTGTTTTCTGCCATGGACCTGGCATGAGGATATTCAGAAAAGTTTCACCGGGTTCTATTCTGAGAATAACATTTATGGCCGGCCTGCCAAATTCCTGCTGATAGCTGGCGGACTAAGCGCTTTGTTTTCCGTACTTCCGGTAGTGTGGTTGAAACGGGTTGCACTTTTTATGGGAGCCATCAATATAGCATATGCATTTACAGTATATATCAGGTTCAGCTCCTGTTATCAGGGCTATTGTCCCGAAATTAAAATTGGCTTACCGTTAATGTTGTTCAGCACAGTTCTTCTTTTTGTTGCTGCCCTTTTCCCGTCCGGAAAAGTAAAAGCTGATCCTGAAAAAACTGAAACTCCACCAACAACGATAACCGAACCATAAGCCAGGAATTCCTCTTATTTCTTATCGGTAAATCCAATCTACTGTAAACGTCTGTTACATTAAACGTTAAACGTTTAACGGCTGTTCGTACTGTTACTTCTTCTTCGCTTCCTTCGCCCAGGCATCTTTCAAAGTAACCGTTCTGTTGAAAACAAGTTTTCCGTCAGCCGATTTATAAGCATCCAGAGAGAAATAGCCCTTTCTTATAAACTGGTAGTGATCTTCAGGCAATGCGGTCTGAAGAGAAGGCTCCACCCAGGCATTATGTAGAATCTGCAAGGAATCAGGATTGATATATTCTTTGAAATCGCCTTCTTCAATTGAAGGATTTTCAACCTGAAAGAGACGGTCGTATAGTCTTACTTCTGCAGGAATTGCATGGGCAACTGAAATCCAGTGAATGGTTCCTTTCACACTGAGCCCGGAATTGTCCTGCCCGCTGCGTGTTCCTTCGATATAGGTACAATGAACCTCCGTCACTTTGCCTGAAGCATCTTTTTTACTTCCCGTGCATTCAACGATATAGGCATTTTTCAAACGCACTTTGTTGCCAGGTGCCAGCCTGAACCATTTTTTGGCTGCCACTTCCATATAATCTTCGGCTTCTATCCAGAGCTCACGGCTGAAAGGTATTTCCCGGAACCCGCCCTGCCCAGGCGCTTCGGGATTGTTTTCACCGGCCACAATTTCGATTTTGTCTTCCGGATAATTGGTAACCACCAGTTTTATTGGATCGAGTACAGCCATCCTGCGCAACGCAATCTGATTGAGATCTTCACGAACACAGAATTCAAGCAAACCCACATCAATAATATTTTCCCGGCGTTGAACACCAATACGGTCGCAGAAGTTACGAATGGCGACCGGCCTGTATCCGCGCCTGCGCATTCCCGATAGTGTGGGCATCCGCGGATCGTCCCAGCCATCTACAAAATTCTCATTTACTAACTGGAGTAATTTGCGTTTGCTCATTACCGTATAGGTCATATTAAGCCTCGCAAATTCATATTGATGGGAGGGGAATATATCGAGCTGTTCGATATACCAGTTGTATAATGGCCGGTGTACTTCAAATTCGAGAGTACAGATTGAATGTGTGATGGTTTCAATCGAATCTGACTGACCATGTGCAAAATCGTACATGGGGTAGATGCACCATTCATCTCCGGTACGGTGATGATGGGCATGCCTGATCCGGTACATGATCGGATCACGCATATGCATATTTGGTGAAGTGAGATCAATTTTTGCGCGAAGTACTTTTTCACCATCCTGGAATTTACCCGCACGCATTTCTGCAAAAAGGCTCAGGTTTTCTTCCACGCTGCGATTCCTGCAGGGGCTTTCCGTTCCGGCTTCGGTAGGGGTTCCTTTATTTGCCGCAATCTCATCGGCTGATGAGTCGTCAACATAGGCTAAACCTTTTTTGATCAGCCGGACAGCAAAGTCATATAACTGCGAAAAATAATCCGATGCATATCTTTCTTCCTCCCAGTCAAAACCTAACCAATGCAAATCCGCCTTTATCGAATCAACATATTCTGTTTCTTCTGTAACGGGATTTGTATCATCAAAACGAAGATTGGTTTTGCCGCCGTATTTGTCAGCAAGACCGAAATTGAGACAAATGCTTTTTGCATGACCGATATGCAGATAGCCATTCGGTTCTGGGGGAAATCGGGTATGGATACTGGTATATTTTCCGGATTTCAGGTCCTCTTCAATAATTTCTTCCAGAAAATTCAGTGACTTTTCTTCAATCATCATTGATCAGTTGGGCAGCGAATTTACAAAAATTAAGCCGTTGCTGCTAACAATTTGATCATCTAAATAAGCCATTTTGCAGGATTTTCACATTAATACATGCAGACTTTTACGAATGATTTCAATGCTTTCAGCGATCTGATCCGATGTAATCGTCAATGGAGGTGCAAATC
>JAATGW010000039.1 GCA_015654495.1 Chitinophagales bacterium | reverse complement strand
GAAAGATTTTTCTAATCTGCTTCCTCCTGGTCACTGGTTTAGATTTTCAAGTTATTTTTCACTAAACATTAGCGTCGCGCTGATAGTGAAACTGCCTCCCAACTTCTACTTACTCCTCACTATTTACTACTCACTCCGAAGACTCTTGACCGGATTCGCCACTGCCGCTTTCACCGCCTTATAACCCACGGTGACCCATGCCACCACAATTGAAGTGACAATTGCCAACAGAAATATGCCGATGCCTGGCTTAATCTGATATGCAAAATTGCTTAGCCAGTCTTTCATCACATACCATGCAATTGGAGCCGCTACAATAAATGCAATCAGGATGAGTATCGTAAATTCTTTTGAGAAAAGGTAAACGATATTTGCTGAGCTTGCTCCCAGTACCTTTCTGATGCCGACTTCTTTGGTGCGTTGTACTGCCATGAAAGAAATCAATCCGTATAAACCCAGACATGAAATAAAAATCGCGATCCCTGCAAATATTTTGTAGATCAGGGCAAGTTGATTTTCCTGGCTGTAAAAACTGGCAATACTCTCGTCAAGAAAAGCATAGCGACTGGCATATTCAGGATTGTATTTGTCCCACACCTTCAATAGTTCCGTTTGTAATGTCGCCGGTTGGTTTGTTTTCATTTTAATACCCGTTCTGCCATACCATCTTTTCGCCGGTGCGATCATGGTAGGTTTTGTTTCGTCGCGGAGTGAATTGGTTTTAAAATCTTTTACAACACCAACGATCGGCATCCAGCGACCACCACCAAGACGCAGATCTTTTCCTACAGCATCAGCCGGATTTTTAAGTCCCAGCTTTTTGGTGAGTGTTTCATTAACTACAAATTCCCTTACGGTATCACTGGGTTCATAGCCACGACCGGCAATCAGCTGCAATCCGTAGGTATTGATATAATCATTATCAGCAAACTTGAGAAAGAGCGCAAAATCCGCATCGTCTTTATGATCAAAAGCAAAATTCGTTGCCCAGTTGTTTTCTGATGAAGGAACATCACTGCTGAAGCTCACTGATTGAACTCCATTCATTGAAAGCAGTTCCTGCTTCATCGCCAGCTGTCGGGAACGGGAAGTGCTGTCATCGCTTCCCTGGATCACAAGGAGCGCTTCTTTATTGAAACCCAGATCGGCTTTTTTTACAAAACTCATTTGCGAAACGGCAATGATAGTGCCGATGATCAGAATCTGTGATATTGCAAATTGTGCTACTACCAGACTACGACGAATAGAAATTCCGCCGACTGTTGCTGAAGAAATTTTATTTTTTAATGCCAGTATCGGTGAAAAACCAGAAAGCACCAGCGAAGGGTAAATGCCTGCGAGAAGAACAACAAGCAATGAAATACCCGCTGCAATCAATACGGTCTGCAGATTGAGTACACTCAGTTTCTCGGTAATCGCTGATACTTTTTCGAGATAAGGCAGAAATACAGATGCGAGCACCAGCCCCAGAATTAATGATACAGATACAACAATCGCGGTTTCTCCCATCATTTGCCAGAACAGGTTCATACGGTTACTACCCATTACCTTCCTGATCCCGACTTCCTTTGAACGCTTCACGGCCTGGGCTGTGGAAAGGTTAACGAAATTGATGCAGGCCATTATCAGTATAAATATTCCGATCAGGGTGAGCGTCCATAGGGTAGCCCTGGTCGTTATATGTGTACCCAGGCTTCCAAAGCGCGAGTCGAAATGCATGACTGATAGTGGTTGGGCAAAATGCTTACGTGTGCTTCTGTTGCCGGCGCGTTTGTCATATTTAGCCTGTAATTTCCCGATCCGTGCATCCATAGTATTCAGAGGGAGATCGGATTTTCCCAGGATAAAAAGCTGTGTGTTTGAGCTGACACCACCCCAGTCTTCACTGTAATCATAATTATCAGCATGTGCTTTCATGGTTTCATAGGAAGCAACCACATTCATCGGAATATCGGTATGCTCCGGCACATCTTCAAAAACACCGGCAACAGAAAGCAGCGAGAGATTGTCCATCTTCAGAAATTTCCCTGTCGCCTGGTTCCAGTCGCCGAAAAATTTCTGAGCTGTTTTTTTACTAAGGAAAATTTTATTGGGCTCAGCCAGTGCTTTGGGATCACCATTCAAAAGCTTTGTATCAAATAGTGTAAAGATGGCCGGCTCGCTGAAATACACACCGATGTCTTCAATAAATTTTTTATTTCCTGATTGATCTTCCACAGTAAACTGACTTCCATTGGAAGTGATTACCGGTATGGGCGAAAGCTCCGGAAGATCAAGTTGCGCCGCTGTAACAAGTGGAAATGGTACACCGGGATTATGATCAACCTCACCGTTTTTCCCGGTCTCGGTCACTATCCGGTATACCCTGTCGAAATTGTTTCTAAATTTATCATAACCGGTTTCGTAGGTTATTACGATAAAAAGCAACAGGCAGGCTGCAATACCGATTGATAATCCGGTAATGTTTATCAGAGAATGAGCTTTATTCCTCGAAATATTCCGCCAGGCGATTTTCAGGTAGTTTGATATCATGAGTTGTGAGTTATTAGTTGATAGTTCATAGTTTTTAGGAGGTTCTACGTTTTACGTTATACGTTATACGTAAAACGTAGAACGTATAACGTAGAACGGCTGTTCACTCCGACCTCAAGCTCATTACAGGATTCGCCAACGCCGCTCTCACTGCCTGGTAACAAACGGTGAGAAAAGCAATTAAAAAAGTGCCTGCAATTGCAATAAGAAATATTGACGCTCCAATATTAATTCTGTATTTAAAGTCCTGCAACCAGTTATTCATCAGCCACCATGCAATTGGTGCGGCAATTACAAAAGCAATCAGTATCAGCTTTGCAAATTCTTTTCCGAAAATCCAGATGATTTGCGAAATACTACTGCCAAGTATTTTCCTTATGCCGATCTCCCTGGTTTTTTGTGCTGCCATAAATTTGACCAGACCAAAAAGCCCGAGACAGCTGATGAATATTGCAATTATCGAGAAGGTTTGAATCAGTTTCAGCATCACTTCTTCAGTCGCATAAAACTTTGCAATGTTTTCATCAAGAAACTGATATTCATAAATCTGATCCGGGTGATTTGATGACCAGATTTTTTCAATACCGGCCAGGGTTGTTTTGGTTTGTTTCAGATTAATACGGATCGCATAATTTGAATAATCATTTTTAAAAGTGGTTATAACGATTGGGGTTATTTCATCATGAAAAGACTGGTCATGAAAGTCTTTTACTACTCCTACTATTGGACCGTTAAGATTGCCACCATTGGCAGAAATATGTTTTCCGATTATTTTTTCCGGGTCATTAAACTGCAGTTTTCTGGCGAATGCCTCGTTTACCACATATTCCTTTACAGTATCCGAAGGCAGGAGATTTCTGCCGGCCACAATCTGCAATCCAAAGGTTGGAATATACTGGTCGTCGGCTGACTTGATACTAGTTCTGAAATTAACCTCTTCTGAGCTGTTGTTGAATTTTACAAAATTTCCCCAGCTATTGTCTGAAGCCGGTGCCATAAAACACAAGGAAATATTTTCAACACCCTGCAGTTTCTGAAATTCATTTCTTATTGAATTCATTTTTGTACCTGTCGAGTCAGCTCCGAGAGGAATCATTACGACTGCGTCTTTCTTAAAGCCCAGATCTGATTCTTTTGCAAACTGCATCTGGTAGATGATTACTATCATCCCTATGATCAGGATCTGTGAGATTGCAAACTGTGTGATTACCAATGTGCGCCTGGTATTAAAACCACCTACATTCTGCTGCGATATTTTTCCTTTCAATGCGTGCACAGGTTGGAAACGGGCGAGTACAAGACCCGGGTAAGAACCTGCGAGAAATGCAACAACAATACCAAGAATAACTACAAACAGGATCAGATTTAGATTAATGAAAGTTGATCCGGGGATTTCTGTCTGAAATAAATTATTTACAAAAGGAAGCAATGTGTACGCTAGGGTAATAGCAACTAACATTGCCAGTAATGTGATGAGTACCGTTTCTGAAATAAACTGCCAGAATACCTGGCTTTTCATTCCGCCTAACACTTTTCTAACTCCAACTTCTCTCGAGCGTTTCAAAGCCTGCGCAGTGGCAAGATTGATGAAATTTACGCAGGCTGTAATAATCAGAAACAAACCAATGATTGCAAGAATCCACAGATTTCTCTTTTCCATTGGTCCATCATATCTCGAATCAAAATGAATCTCGGAGGATGGTTGTAATTTATAATGATGCACATTTTTGCTGTTAGGACGGAATTTTCTTACATAAGCCGTCGCAGCAGCTTCCACCTGTTTAGGATCTACACTAGGTTTTAGCTGAATATAGCATTGTAATGCATCCCTTAGCCCACCCCATGATTCATCGCGATAAAGCCATTCATCAAAGGTCTTCAGACTTATATAAGAAGCATATATACCTGCTCTGCGATCTGTATTTGCAGGCAAATCTTTTAAAACACCGGTAACCTGCAATTCAAGTTTATTATCAAGAGTAAATGTTTTCCCTACCGGATTTTCATTTCCAAAATATTTTCGGGCAATTTGTTCAGTGATGATAGCTGTGTTTGGTTGCTGTAAAAGTTCCACTTTGTTTCCTTTTAACAGCGGGTAATTGAATATTTGAAAATATTCAGATTCCACGAAGGCAAGTCCATCGGTTTCTTTGAATTTTCGGATCTGTTCGTCTTTTTTGATAGTGATCAGGGGCTCGTCGAAAGTAGCGATCCGTGCAATGCGCTCACTGAATGCGTAGTCATTACGCAGAAATTTTCCAAGCGGAGGTGGTACTGCCGGGCTATAACCAATATCATCTCTGTGCATTTCCGTAACTATGCGATAAGTACGCTCGCTGCCGGCGTGAAAATTATCAAAGCTGAGATGAAACCGGATTACAGAGAAAATAATCAATGCGCAAGCGATTCCCAGTGAAAGACCCATTATATTCACTGTGACATAGGCGCTGTTTCTGCGCAGGTTCCTGAGAGCGATATGGAAGTAGTTTTTTAGCATTTTAGTTCATAGTTCATAGTTCATAGTTCATAGTTGAGGCAGCAGGTAGAAGGCAGCCGGCAGCAGATAAATTCAAAGATCTTAAACAGAATACCGGAAAGCAGCATAATTGATTTTTTTCCATTTTGCTTGATTTATTAAATTGACTTCCGGTGAATAAAATTGCCATATAATTTGTCAAATATTTTAAACGTTGGTTGTTCTGGTCTTCTGCCTGCTGCCTCCTGCCTATTCCGTCCTCAGGCTCTTTGTTGGATTCGCAACTGCTGCCTTTATTGCCTGGTAGCTTACAGTCAAAAGCGCAATTAAAATCGAAAGTCCGCCGGCAACTGCAAATACCCACCAATAAATCGGAGTGCGGTATTCATATTCTTTCAACCAGCTGTACATTGCCCACCATGCGATCGGAGCTGCAATTACAAAAGATATGATAACGAGCTTCAGAAAATCTTTTGATAATAATGATGTGATTCCCGCAACTGAAGCACCTAACACTTTTCTTACACCAATTTCTCTGATCCTGTTTTCGGCCATATAGGTTGCCAATCCAAAAAGCCCGAGGCAGGAAATGAAAATGGTGAGCCCTGCAAATAATCCTGCAAGTGTCCCGGTTCGTTTTTCGTCATCAAATTTCCGCGCATATTCTTCGTCGATGAATTTGAAATCAAATGGAT
>JAATGW010000095.1 GCA_015654495.1 Chitinophagales bacterium | reverse complement strand
TCCATGCTGGCTGCTTATCACCTCGCAGCAGCAAAGGGAAGCACAATTGACAGCTTACTTCAGAATACAATCATACTCCTTGATCCTTCCTTCAATCCGGATGGACTCAATCGCTTTTCAAGCTGGGTGAATACAAATAAAAGTTTCACCGCGGTAACTGATCCCAACGCAAGAGAATTTAATGAAATGTGGCCGGGCGGAAGAACCAATCATTACTGGTTCGATCTTAACCGCGACTGGATGCCGGCGCAACACAATGAAAGCCGGAATCGCCTTGTACAGTATCATCGCTGGAAACCCAATGTACTCACCGATCACCACGAAATGGGCTCCAATGCGAGCTTCTTTTTTCAGCCCGGCGTACCATCAAGGGTAAATCCAAATACACCGGAGAAAAACCAGGCACTTACCGGTAAAATTGCGACTTACCATGCCCGTTACCTGGATAAAATCGGATCTTTTTACTTTACCAAAGAAGGGTACGATGACTATTATTATGGCAAAGGTTCCACCTATCCCGACATCAATGGTGCTATTGGAATATTATTTGAGCAGGCCAGCTCGCGTGGACATGCACAGGAAACAAGCAATGGTGTGCTGACATTCCCTTTCACTATCAGAAATCAGTTTACTACCATGCTTTCCACGCTGGAAGCCGTTCGAAATATGCGCAGGGAATTGCTGGACTATCAGCGGGAGTTTTATATAAATGCAAAAAAGGAAGCGCAGGCATCGGCATCAAAGGGCTGGGTGTTTGGAGATTCGGCGGATCACAGCCGCAATAATGAGCTTATAAAAATTCTTCTCCGGCACCAGATTGAGATTTATCCGCTTAAATCCGTGCTCACAATAGGTTCACAAAAATTCAGTCCGGGTTCGGCCTATCTGATTCCCGCTGATCAGTCACAATACAAACTGATAAAAGCGGTTTTTGAAAAAACCCTGAGTTTTAAAGACAGCCTTTTCTATGATATCTCTGCCTGGTCGTTGCCATCTGCTTTTGGTATGCCTTCTGCTGAACTCAGCGCCTGGAATGCCTCAGCAGCCGGGGATCGGATAACAGAACCTGTGGCTGTAAAGAATGAATTACAGCAAAGCAATTATGCCTATGCTCTGGAATGGGATGATTATTATGCTCCGGCATTATTGTACAAACTGCAGAACAAAGGCATTCTAACAAAAGTCGCAACCCTGCCATTTGAATCTTTAACGCCGTCGGGTAGCCGCAGGTTTAACTATGGTACAATATTGATTCCCGTTCAGCTACAGGAGCTTTCTGCGACGGAATTATTCAATCTGATAAAGCAGGAATCAGAGAATAGCTCCTCACCTGTTATCGCGCTCAATTCAGGCTTATCACAAAGCGGGATCGACCTGGGCAGTGCCAGCTTTATTCCCTTGAAAAAACCGAAACTGATGTTGTTTTCCGGTGCCGGCACATCTGCAAATGATGTAGGCGAAGTATGGCACCTGCTCGATCAACGGTACAGGATACCCGCCAGTCTTGTTGATGTAAGTTCATTCGCGCAGATTGATCCTTCCCGGTACAATGTAATTGTAATGTCGGCAGGAAATTATACCGCATTGAATAAAGATGCCCAGGACAAACTAAAAGACTGGGTAAGCAATGGCGGAACGCTGATAGGAATTGAAGATGCAGTGAGCTATTTGTCGGCACATGGTTTTACCAAAGTCGGATTTAAGAAAGACAGCACAAAACTTGATACCGTTACTGTAATGCCCTATATGCAACGAGTTGATGCCAGGCGTGCAGAAGAAGTACCAGGGACGATTTTCGATGCTGAACTCGAGCTCACACATCCTATTTGTTACGGTTATCACCAGGCAAGGCTTAGCATTTTCAAAAGCAATTCCATTTTTATGGATAAAAACAATTCTCCCTTTAATACACCGGTGAAATTTACAGCGAAGCCATTGCAAAGCGGCTATCTGCATAAAAAGTTTAACACTATGTCGGCCAGTGCAGCCGTGATCAATATTGATGCCTTGGGAAAATGCAAAGTGATATCGATGAGTGATAATCCAAATTTCCGCGCATTCTGGTTTGGCACGAACAGGTTAATGATGAACGCTATTTTCTTTGGAGAAATAATTTCAGCCAGGTAAGTTTAACGTTAAACGTTAAACGTTCAACGTAAACGTTTTAAGGTCATGTTTAAAAAACTTCTCACTACTCACTGGCTGTTTCTTTTTGCTCTTGCCTTTTGCCTCTTGCCTGCACCATTTTCCTGTTCGAATCGGGAAGCTGAATATGCAAAAGAATCATTGAATTCAAAAAATGAAAATGCACTTCCTGATACACTGCTTATAACCAGCAAAGCTGCCGTATTTTTTCAACCCGATAGCCTGACAATAGCAGGGCGGCTTACCGGCAAAGACAGCGAGGATTTCCGGATGGGAATGGATGACTATTTATTCAGTCTTAATGAGTCACTTGAGTTTCTGAAAGAACAGAAGCTCAGCGTGATTGATGCTTTCCATTCAAAGTATATCTTATTTAAAGGAAATGATAATTCATTTGTAGTGAAGATTGACTCCCTGCCCGAACTCTGGGGTTTATATTTATTTGAACCGGGTAAACAACCCCTGTATGCGGATATTACTGATATCGAAACTGAATATGGGAGATATTTTAAGTAAGTTCTACGTTGAACGTTTAACGTTAAACGTAAAACCGCTATTTCCTCCCCACTTGCTGTTCCTTTTGCCTTTTGCCTCTTGCCTTTTACCTCTTACCTTAACATACTTCAGGCCAAAAATTCCCGTTATTCTAAAATAACGCCATTGCCTGCCGGAGGATTTTTTGTAAATTATACCATAATCTCATCGGTTATGAAAACTTTATCCCAAACCTGGTTTGCAGAAGGTTATATCGACTTTGAATTAAAAAAGTACACCTTGCTCTCCTATCTTCAGGAGATCCACCGGCATTTTGATCAGACCAAACTTTATCCTCAGCTCGCTGATCTCATTTTTCATTATAATAACCTGCGTTCTTTCAGGCATAACAAAGAATTTCTGAAACAGCAGTTTCCGAAGAAGTTCACACAGGTTGATATGCAGAAACTCGAGATGCTTTATGAACAGATTATCAGTGATGATGAAATGATGCAGGAACTTGAAGAGATAATGCATTATGCTTTGGAGAAAATGAGTAGTTCGATTCAGAACGGAACTCAGATCTATGAATTTGTTGAAGAAAAGCTCACCATTTTCCCGGTTGGTCTGGTACCGTTGGATAATGTGGAAGGATATTTTCTTTTATGTGATGGGCAGGCGCGCGATACACGTGTGTTTCAATACCGGATGAGTTTTTTTGAAAAGCACGATGAGAAATACCGTAGCATACGCACAAGCTTCGTTGCACAGTGGGAAAGGAATTTTGTAAACACCTATGAAAATATCAAGTCAGAACTGATCCGTAATAAAACAGACCTTCCCAATCCGGCTGTTTACGGAATTGAAACCACCCTTTCCGTACCGCTGGAAGAGACCTTGCTTCCGATAGCAAAAAGATGTCTGGTAAAGTATATTTCAAAAGCGGCTTAGGAATGTGTTCAGGCGGATAGTTCAAAATTTTAACAGTCTGTAACTTGAGTTGTTATTCTGTCTAACATCTTTTTTCTGTTATTGCTCCTCCTGCTCGTAGCCAATGCATTCACAGCAATCTAATTTTTTATCGGGGAAGGTAAAAACCCGGTGCTCCTGATTGCACCGGGCTTACGGCTCTTCATAAAAAAATATTTCATGAGTTGGCGGACTCTATTGATCTGTTGCGTGGTTTAGAATGATGCCGGCATTTGTTTCTTTTGGCCCAATTAAGATATCCCCACTATAAACTATTCACTGGCTGTTCCTTTTGCCTTTTGCCTTTTGCCTCTTGCCTCCTGCCTCACTTCTTACCTCTTACCTCTCACTTCTTACCTCTTACTTCAACCAACCATTCCTGTGCTTTCTTCAGCAGCATCTTTCTGTAATTAAGATAATTATCTCTTGTTACAGGAATATAGAGGTTCACGGGTGCGGGATTACCTTCCAGTACCTCGCCATTCGGACGGATGGTATGACCTATATTCCACATGAATTCTGCAACCGGTTTTTTGCTTTTGGGAAAAACAAGCGTTTCAGACCATTCCCAGGTATTACTATATCCACCGGCAGGCATCCCCATCGTATAGCCGATACCGTTATCATAAATCATCGCCGAAAACTGATCCAGGTGGGAACCGCCCCACGGACCAAAAAAAACAACCAGCCTGCCCTTCATATGGTTTGGCGCCGGTTTCAACACCCAATCAGAATAAGCCGGCAAATGTGCATTTTTAAAGGGTGTATTGTTGGAATATTCCTGACCGGCTTCTACGGCTTTCAACACATCATTCGTCAGCCAGTCGATCAGCCAGCCATCATTCTCAGATTCTGCTTCAGAACCATCCATCCGTCGTTTGCCTGACAGATATTCCTTTACATTTCTTGTGATGAATTCAGCCGTGATATCACTTATCTTCACATTTCCACCGGTGGTTTTAAACGGATGCGATGTAAATCTTGCGAGGGCATAAGCGCCCTGGCTTCCTCCGCGACTATCGATTGCATCTATTATCAGATCATAATCGATAAACCCATTTTTCGCAGCAAAACTCACCAGTGAATCAGAAGCAACCTGCAGGTCACTTCTGAAGCCGTACCACCAGAGCAATATGGATTTGTTTGCCGGATCCGTAGGCGTATACACCCAGAAACTTTCTTTTTTCCACGCGAGCTGGTAGCCTGGATAATCGCGCAACTCCCTTCCATATGTCCAGTTCACCTGTTGGAGGTAGGGTAATGAAACAGAATATTTTTTTCCTGATTTTCTTTCCAGTACCAGCTCCAGATTTTCTTTATAAAATGATACCGGTAATTTTTCCGAACGCTCTGATAACTGAAAAGCACAACGCATCAGAAAATTATTGGTACTGGAATAACCATCATATATCCGCATACTATCCAGATACTGCTCTGCATTCTTTCCGTTTACACTGATCAGTTTGTCACCAATCTGTGGAAGATCTTTGCTGCTTGTCAGTGCAGGGAGATCCTTTGCGATATCAGATACAAAAAGGAAAATCCTGGCAGTGTCACTGAAATCCGGATGAAATCTTACCGGTGCCTGACCTTTTGCTGCCTCGGGTTTTGGTACTCCGTTCTTAACTTCATCAACAGATAAGTGACTATCTCTTCGTGCCGCACTAAGTTTTTGTAAGGCGTACCAGAATGCTTCCACCGATTTTGCATTAACAAATTCATTTTCGAGCCTGAGCATAGCCTCAACGGGATCAAATCCAAATTGCCTGTTTTTTATGACAGAAATCGCGTCGCGCGATTTTGATTTTTCTATTATATAATCGAACAAAGCTTTTCGATCTTCTTTCGTGCCTATGGCAGTACCCGTTTCCTGTGCATATATACTTGTAGCAGTCAGCAGCAGAACCAGAACAATAATATTTTTCATAATTAACTTTATTTATTATTCGGGTTTCCAATCTGTTTCAGAACGACTAATAATGGTAGTCACCACCATATCACCCATTACATTGATAGTTGTATTACCCATATCAATCAATCTGTAAATTCCACCGACAATGGCTACAATCTCAACGGGTAAATTGAATGCTTTGGCAAAGAGCATGGCTGTTACTAATCCGCCGCCAGGTATTCCCGAAGATCCTTCCACCACCAGCAATCCGACAATCATGACCTGAAACAATTCCGCAAAACTGAACTGTATACCTACGGCCTGTGCAGTAAAAATGAGTATCCCGGATAACATCAGCGCAGTGCCATCTTTATTGAATTGCGCCCCCAGCGGAAGTGAAAATGAATATACTTTTTTCGGGAGTTTGAGTTTTGTATCAGCAATATCCATAGCAACCGAAAGACTTGCCAGTGTACTGCAGGTAGCCGCTGCAGTTGCATACAATTGTTTTGTACTGCTCAGGAACCACGGTATGGATATTCCCGTGAACAGTCGCAGAACTATCATGTACAAAATCACCATGATGATATGACCGGCATAAATTGTCAGTATAAACTTTCCCAGCGAAGCGAGTATTCCGGTACCAAATTCGGCGAATGTTGCAGCCATTAAAGCCGCAAGACATACAGGTGAAAATTTCAGGATCAGTTCCACCAGGTTGCGCATGAGGTTGGCTGCCATTTCAAAAGTTCTAACGACCGGTGTTTTCTGTTGCGGCGGAAGCTGAAGTACAACAATACTCAGCATTACAGAAAAAACTACAATCTGAATGAGGCTTCCCTCTGCAAATGATTTAAAAATATTTGTCGGGAACATGCTGATGAGCAGATCGCCTATTGATGGTATTTCGCCGATATTTTTTGTGAGGACCCCCTGCAGATTCATTCCCTTTCCGGCACCAGAAAAAGTCATCAGGGCAATGCCCGCTACAATTGCAACTAACACAGAGCAGACGTACCAGAGCATTGTTTTACTCCCCATCCTGCCGAGGTCTTTCAGATTTCCCAACGATGAAATACCTGCTACGAGATTGAAAAAGACCAACGGTATTGCCACCATGATCAGCAGATTGAGAAAAATCTGGCCAAGCGGTTTTACAAAAAGTACCGATGTTCCAAAAAATATTCCGCAAAGGGCACCCACCAGCATCCATATCAACACCCGCGAAGCAAAGGGAATCGAGAAATAGCGGCCGGATATTTTTTTTATTACATTCAAAGCAGACATTTGGTGAAGTTTCGTAATCTGCGCAGACCTTCCTCTAACTCATCCCAGGATTTCACGCAGGTAAAACGAAAATAATACTTACCGGCATCCCCAAACGAAGTTCCATCCACCACTGCCACTCTTTCTTTTTCAAGTAACATTTTTGAAAACTCACCTGAATGAATTCCGGGAATATTAATTTTTGTCCAGGCATAGAAACCAGCGTCCGGCATCCGGCATGATAACCCCTGCAGACTGTTAATTGTTGAAGTCACGAATTCCACCTTTTTTTCCCATTCCGCCCAGTAATTCAGTACCTCCGCATCCGGTTCTCCGCATGCAATTGTTGCACCCACCTGAACAAATGAATTGACACTTGTTATAAGATGTTGCTGCAGTTTTTCAATCTGATTAATGATTTCCGCTCCGGAATAAATAAATCCTACGCGCCAACCTCCCATTGAAAAACTCTTTGTAAAACTCATCAGTGTTATTGTGCGTTCCTTCATACCCGGAAATGAAGCGAGATTTAAATGTTTATTCCCGCCCCACACTACACGCTCATAAACTTCATCAGTAATCACTATGAGATTATATTTCGTGGAAATTTCAGCAATGATCTGAAGGTCTTCAGAATTATGCACCGTTCCCGTAGGATTATGCGGTGAACACACGATGATCGCCCGCGTTTTTCGGGTTATCGCTGCTTCCAGCTGCGTTTTCGTCCAGCGAAAATTATTTTCTTCAGATAGTGTTACTTCAACAGGAATACCTCCGAGGTATTGAATGATCTGTTTATAACTGACAAAACATGGATTTTCGACAATCACTTCGTCGCCAGGATTTATGGTAGCCAACAGACTGATCATTAACCCCTGTTTGCAACCCATCGTTGCGATAATCTCGGTTTCAGGATTTGCAATAATGCCATTATCCCTTGCTAGCTTAACGGCAATGGCTTCACGGTAACTTGTTTTACCCCGGGCCATGGTCTGATGTGTATCGCCATTCTGCATCGCATGAATTGTGGCATTAGTAATATACGCGGGTGTCGGCTCAAAAGCCCTGCCGGCAGAAAAGTCAAAGACTGTTTCACCATGCTCTCTCAATTTCTGCGTTTTGTCTGCAATACTTACTGTAGATGATACAAGCGAATTTCTTACTCTTTCTGATAAGATCATAAAATTCCATTTGTTTTAAACCTGCCGCATTGAATACTCATCGGGAATCTGAATTCGTCAGCGCATGACGGGATACATTGTTGTGATCATGAACAGGTTTAAATACATCGTTGGCTTCCGAAGAACATATACATGTATTCTCATGATGGCGGTGTTTTTAACTTTTAAAGCAATCGTTTATGAAAAAAGAACCCGGGATATTTCAATAGGCAACCGCGGAAGTCGCGGCTGTTTTTATTAGTAACCCGGGTTTTGTTGAATATTTATGTTGCCGTTCAATTCCGATTGTGGAATTGGCCAGGCATATAAATCAGAAGGATAATTCAATGTACACACAGTGGAGAGGTTACAATCTGTTCTCACCCAACCACGTTTCAAACGTTTGAGATCGAAAAGGCGGTTCCCTTCAAAAGCCAGTTCTTTTCTCCTTTCTCCAATGATATCCTCGATTAACTGATTACCTGTGCTACTGTAATCAAATGCTGTACTTCCACTGTGCGCACGGCGTACAATCTGATTAACCAGGCCGCGTGCCAGGTCATTAGCAGAATTAACCCTCACCTCACACTCAGCTTTCATCAGTATAAATTCTGTGAGGCGCATTATCGCATAACTATGATCATCTTCTGCCAATCCAAATCCACCGGGATATTTAAAGATGTGCTGATCGGTAACTTCCACTTTGTACCAGTTAAGACGGATATCCGAATTGTCGTACAGATTGTAAAGTCCCAATGAAATTGCATGAGCAGAATTACCACCATAACCGGTATAGATATCAATCAACGAACGGTTGGCAAACACACCATCATTGTCACTTACATCAAGCATAAGGATGCCTTCTTTCTGCAAAATTGATCTTCCCGCCCATGCTGAAATCAGCATAATCGGACCGTAACCGGTGATCGTATAACCCTGGGTCTGATAAGTATCCAATGTATAGGGCCCAGCCAGAATGAGATTTGCATCTGTAAGTGCAGCTGCATATTCCCCGATATAGAAATTCATTTTTGCACGGATACCTAAAGCACTGTAATAATTCAGAAAGAATACTTTGTCTGAAGCCGGCCGGTTGATGGCATTTGAATTCTGCAATACCGGGATGGCTGCATTGATGTCTTCAAAAGCCAGATCAAACACTTCCTTTACCGTATTACGGGCAGGTTTATTTGCTGCATCAACTGCTGTGAGATATGGAATGCCCGGATGATCATGTCCGGCAGTAAAATTATAATCCTGGGCAAACACTTTTACCAGGTCGATATGAGCCATTGCACGAAGTGCAAGACATTCTGCAATCACCTGCTGTTTAACCGGTTCCCGCATATCAGTTGCCTTATCAATATTCAGGAGAATATTATTAACGTTGGCAATCAGCTTATACACTTCTTCCCACATTTCAATCGCCGTATTCTGACCATTTAATGCGAGCGTGTACGCATATGGCATACGGTCAAAGTTGGCACCCGCACCCTCCCGGTCTGAGGGAAGTTTTCCGTTATCTGTTGAAGCATCTCCCATTACAGCGAGTTGCATTCCATAATAACCCTGCGTCTGTAACCTGGTATACACGCCGTTCAATGCAAACAACACACCTTCCTGGGTCTGGAACACGGCGGAAGATTCTGTTGCGTTCTGTGGCGGAACGTCCAGGTATTTTTCACATGATGACAGCACTGTTGTGAAACAGATAACTGAACAAATGATGATATATCGATTAAATAATTTCATGCCTGCTGAATTTAAAAAGTGATGGA
>JAATGW010000625.1 GCA_015654495.1 Chitinophagales bacterium | reverse complement strand
TAGTCGGGAAGCCGGGAAGAGCGCCTGCCCGACACAGCGCAGCGACGGCGGGGTAATGAAGAAACGGGAAATTTATCTTCAGCCATGCAGGGGTTTTCATCCGTTTTAGCCGAAAGGCTTGCAGTTAAAATATGAATTTTAGGGTAAGATCCGTAACTGATAAATATTCTATTTCAATCAGCAGGCCCTAATTGGAAAAGGAAGCTTCCTGAGAAACTCGAAATATCTCCTAAAATATTTAGACCCTTATTTAATCATCCTCTCTGGATCTATTCAGCGCCAAACGTGCGGTGCAATCTATAGCAACGGGCTTCAGCCCGTTGTAAACAAATCAATAATAGAAATCAAGCTCCGTAGGAGCGATAATAACGAACTCAACAATATAGATCGAACGAAAATCATTTAATATAAAACAAGACCCGACCAATTTCGCCATTTCCTGACAGGTGATGCCCTTTCAGATAATTGTCCTTTTCCCTGTTCCGGAAAACGAATAAGCAGTGAAACAGTCTTGTCGGGCATTTCAAAATAATTATCCGGATAATTCTTCATCCGATCATATTTTTCGAGGTATTGAATTTCTTCTGGAATAGTTTTTTCGATGGTTTGCCGAACGCAGCTGTATAAAAATTCCACTTGTTTGGTTGTGTCAAAATAGTGGTAAAAGATGTTTCCATCTGGCAGTTCTAATAGGGCATCGAATGTTTCATCTTTGTTTATGAAAAACAATTGGTAGGTGTGAAATCCACTTACAAACCTAATGATCTTGTGAAAAATGATTATAGAATAAATAGTTCTATGACACGGAAAAGCCTGTAAAACTTTATGTTCAGATTAATTGCTGAGCATATTACCGTGAGATTTTCCCTTGTCCCCGGTTTCCCTAAACCGGTTAGATTTCAATAGTATTTTTATTGAAAAGGTGGGAAACCCATGTGATATTAGGGAAAGCCGCCGTCAGCAAGAACCTTCCCATTTAACCAGGATCCTTATGGATTATTCCAGGAAGGTCCCGCACCTGGTTTTGTTCACAATTAGGTAACATAGATTTAAGATCTTTTCAGGGTTTCAATCCCGATGACGATACTAAAAGCTGTTTTATTGCTTCTGATTCTGGGTTCCATATCCTGCAGTGATGCCCGCAAAAGCATCAAAATAAAGGGTTCGGATACCGAGGTTAACCTGGCCGTTAATCTGGCGGAGCATTTTCACGAGGCGGATAAAAACTTCGTCTTATCGGTCTCCGGAGGTGGATCAGGGCTGGGGATCGCATCGTTGTTGAACGGACAGGCCGATATTACCAATTCTTCCCGTCCGCTTACAGAAGAGGAGATAACTCTGTTCAGGAAAAAAAACATTGAACTCCGAACGGTGATTTTTGCTGAGGATGCGACGGCTTTTATTGCACATCCTGAATTCCCCCTGGATACGCTTAGTGCTGATCTGCTAAGTAAAATAATGAGCGGCGAATATCGGTCATGGCTGCCTGTTACAGGTCAGGATATTCCCATTACCATTTATGGAAGGCAGAGTAATTCAGGAACACATTCTTTTATAAAAAATAAGCTCGGGATAGAATTCAGCAGGGATGCAAAGGAAATGAATGGCAATGCGCAGATACTGGAGAGCGTGAAACAGGATATTTCAGGCATCGGATATGTAGGGGCTGGATATATCTTTTCCGAAAACGCCCACAATGCAAACCGCAAGGTTAAGGTGTTGAAAATTGCAGGAAAAAATCAACGCGCAATTTCACCACTTGACAAAACGGCAATTCAAAACCACAGCTACTATTTTCAAAGGCCGCTGTTTCAGTTTATTCCGCTGGAATCCTGGGAAAAGGTTCAACCTTTTCTAAATTATGAAACCAGCAAGGCAGGCCAGGAACTTATAGAGAAAGATGGATATTATACAATAAAGTGAATTACAAAAAATGCAGATCCGCGCAAGGGAGAATTTTGACCGGACTTTCAGAATGATATTCCGGGCTACGGGCTTTTTAGTGATTGCCGTACTGGGCGGTATTTTTATAATGCTGCTTTACAATTCAATTGCTTTTTTTGTGAAAGTAAGTCCCTGGGATTTTATCACCGGCACGCAATGGAATCCTTCCGGTCGCGCAGCTTCCTACGGCATGCTTCCGTTATTGGTAAGTACCGGAATTGTTACGCTTGGCGCAATGATAATAGCAGTACCGCTGGGCATCGGTACGGCAGCTTTTATTTCAGAATATGCAAAACCAGGACTGAAAAATATTTTAAAACCAGCCATTGAAATGCTGGCAGCTGTTCCGTCAGTGGCGATAGGCTTTCTTGGTATCGTAATCGTTGGTCCCGGCATAGCAAAAATAACGGGGCAGAGCAATGGCCTCAATGCGTTGAACGGTGCCATTCTTCTTGCTGTGATGGCACTACCTACAATTATCACTGTTGCGGAAGATGCCATTCATGCAGTTCCCAGAACCTATCGTGAGGCCAGCTATGGTGTGGGTGCCAGCCGATGGCAAACGCTGATCCATATAACGATCCCCGCTGCTGCGCCAGGTATTATTGCAGCCGTTATGTTAGGTGTGGGAAGAGCTATTGGTGAAACCATGACGGTACTCATGGCAACAGGAAATGTAGCTGCTTTCCCCAGAGGATTTTTCCATTCTGTAAGGACCATCACTTCTACTATTGCAATCGAAATGGGAGAAGTCCCCTATCAGACAACGCATTATTTTGCTTTGTTTGCAATCGCAACCGTACTCTTTATCCTCACACTCGCTGTTAACCTTATAGGAGAATATTTTGTCAACCGCTTCAGAAAATTCCAGGCTGCCTGAAAATGAAAAAACTGAACCCCATATTCGAATGGTTTATCCTGCTTTTTTGTACGGGTACAGTCTGTTTCTTTTTGGGAGTGATATTGTACGACCTCGTATCAAAAGGATGGCCTGTACTTTCCTGGGCCTTCGTAAGCAAGGGACCAACGGCCGGGATGACCCAGGGCGGAATATTGCCTGCCATATTCGGAACGGTGATGCTCACACTAATAACAGCTGTGTTTTCTGTGCCATTCGGTATTTGCTGTGCTGTTTATCTTAACGAATATGCTAAGGATACCTGGCTCACAAGATTAATAAGGGCTTCGATACGAAATTTATCGGGCGTGCCTTCCATCATTTATGGATTGTTCGGTCTTGCTTTATTTGTACAAAGCATGGGAATGGGCACATCTGTTTTGAGTGCCGGGCTCACCCTTGGTTTACTTTCTCTGCCATATATCATTACAACAACTGAGGAAGCTTTGCGACGAATTCCTGCCAGCACCAGGGAAGCGGCATTAGGAGTGGGAGCAACACAGTTTGAGTCTATCAGGGACGTAGTGCTGCCCTCAGCGCTTCCGGGCATTTTAACAGGTGTAGTGCTCACCTTATCAAGAGCAGCCGGCGAAACCGCCCCCATATTATTTACAGGAGCGGCGTTTTTTATTGCCGGAGGTTCCGGTTACCTGAACCAGGAATTTATGGCATTACCCTATCACCTGTACATGCTTTCAACGCAGCACCAGGCAATTGAACAGGTAAGGCCGATTGCATATGGTACAGCCCTGGTATTACTGATAGTTGTATTTTTTCTGAACCTAACGGCATTCTATATACGATATAAGCACAGAAACAATGAGTGAAGAAAAAATAAAACTTTCCTGCTCCGGACTAAACCTCTGGTTTGGTAAAAAGCAAGTACTCAAAAATATAAGCATCGGCTTCCCGGAAAATAAAGTCACTGCCCTGATCGGGCCTTCCGGTTGCGGGAAAAGTACTTTGTTGCGTTGCTTTAACCGGATGCACGACCTCAATCCTGACACCAGGATTGAAGGAAAATTACTACTTGATAGTGAGGATCTGTACAACAGGGCCATTTCGGTTACGCAGGTGCGTAAGCGTGTTGGAATGGTATTTCAGAAAGCCAATCCATTTCCGAAAAGTATTTATGAGAATATCAATTATGGTTTGAAGATCAATGGAATTCCTTCAGCTGAACGCCCGGCAATTGTGGAAAGTGCAATTAAAGAAAGTTTTTTATGGGAGGAGGTTCGCGATGAACTCAAAAAGCCGGCGACCCGTTTATCAGGTGGGCAACAGCAACGTCTGTGTATTGCACGTACGGTAGCGCTGCGGCCTGAAGTTATTTTGATGGATGAGCCCTGTTCTGCTCTTGACCCGATCAGCACTTTGAAAATAGAAGAACTGATCAGAAAACTAAAAGAGCATTATACTATCGTTATTGTAACCCACAATATGCAACAGGCTCAGAGAGTAGCTGATAAAACGGTGTTTATGTACCTGGGAGAAGTGATTGAAGAAGGAGTGACTGATTCAGTATTCAACCGACCGGAAAAAGAACTTACACGCAATTATATAAGTGGCTATTTTGGGTAAAATGACAGAATCCAAAAAAGAATCTCGGAGGTTTTTACCTACGAGGTTGGCATTTATTTGAATATTATCTGTATCTACTTTATACCTGCAGCCCTTTATTCAATTGAAGTATCAAATGTCACTTCTATATCAGTTGTTGATTTTGAACTGGTAACCGTATCATCAATTTCTTTTCCCGGTGGATCACCTGCATAATGACGCAACACAATTGTAATCGTTCCGGTTGCGGTTGTTGCCGTTGTCCATTTACTGATGACACCAAGTGGAATACCGTTTGGATCGTTATTGAGATTTGTTACAGTGATATTGGACCCTGCCGATGGCTCGAAGTAAAACCGGTGCGCCCTGGCTTCCGTTTGTACTTCTTCTGTGATATCCTCTGCCGGAATTACTGACTCATTCAGCAATTGTATGGTAACATCATAAGAAGTTGATGGCAGTAAAACGATCTCATCCTGGGTAGGTAAAACCCCGCCCTCACCATCAGGATCTTTAAACTGGTAACTGAGTGTTGCGCCGCCACCTGCAGGTATGAAATTCAGCTTTAAAGTAGTGATCAGTTCTTCTTCATTTCCTGACTCTTTTGGATCTTTTTTACAGGAAGCTGCTAAAGAGCATATGATAACTATAACGGAAATTATTTTAATGAGATTGAACTTTTTCATTGCCCGGGGTTTTATCTGATTTAATCAATCAGAAATTCAATATTGTAGTTTAATATATAGCTTCAGCTTTAAACTGCATGATGATGTGCATCGCCTGAAGGCAGGTTAAACTGGCTGCTTGAATTTTTCCGGCGAAAGGAAACATTTATTTTATGTTGCTTCGGTAAGAAAAATATGCATGAATTGAAAATCTATAGTAGTGCTGAAGATGGTGGGCCACGAAGATGAAAATGAAAAGTTTCGGATTCAAGCGAAGCGCCTGATTCTATTGAGGTGTTTATGCCTGCTGCTACCGGGCAGCTGGTCGACGGACAAATGAAACCCACAGCAAGATATACCGTCAAAACAGGTGTATCACAATGGCATTCCGTAACTGCCTGGCTAATGGCAGCATCTCCATTATTTA